>JAHIVV010000012.1 GCA_018816525.1 Elusimicrobiota bacterium | reverse complement strand
TAGAGGCGCTTTCTCCACTGGTGCTATACGCAACTGCATAGCGGGTGTAATTGGTGTTTGCAACAAGTTTCGTTTCTACCCAGTAAGTCGCGCCGGCGGATAAATCAGCAATGGTCCCGCCGGTTGATGTTTTTACCCTGAAACCTGTTTCATTATTTGAATTATCCTTCCAGGACCAGATAATAGAAGCAGAGGATAATGCCATACCTTGAAAATTTGATGGTGAAGCAGGCAAGTCTCCCGTAGCCGCAGAACAGTCATATTCTACCCAGTTGGTTACCGTGGTTCCTACTGTTGGTATTGTCCAACTGGCATCAGACACGGCCCCTGCAGGATAGGTATTCTCTGCAGTATGATTACCTGTAGTGTCAGTATAATTAAATCTCACTGACAGAGGAGAATTCACTGCGCTTTCATAAACAAGATATACTTCCGCTCTCTTGTATTCCCTTTCTCCATTATTAGAAAACCGGACTCTGACACTATCGGCATTTTTAGATGAAATATCTTTATTACCATAGTAAAAACTGGTTGATAGAAAATCACTCGGTTCCCAACCTCTGCGAACTATCTGCCAGTTGTCAACTATTGACTCCCAGCTCGTACCATTGTTTACGGAATAATCTATTTTATAAATACAAGAGGTGTTTGGTGGAACCCCTGACCCTACCAGCGCAGAAGCATAGACTTCAAGTATCTTTTCTCCGTGCGGCGTAGGAATTTCCATGGTTATTCCTGAAGTGTTAAAACCGCCGCTGATTATATATTTCTGCGCCTGCTTCCTGCCAGGACCAGCATTAAAAACCGCTTTACCCGACGCCTGGTATGTAAGCGTTGAACCATTGTCCTTTAGATGCGGTATTAGCCGCTCGTTACACTGGGTAACGGTCTTTATTGTAAGATTTTTACTTTTTAAGTTATTAGCGGCTGTGTTAAACCGCAAAAAATATGAGTGGTTGCCTTTTACATAATCTGTTAAATCCAAACTATTTGAAAGGGTCTGGGCTGAGGCCCAGCTATTTCCATTGTCAGAAGAAACCTGGACAGTGCAACCAACAGTGCTGCCTGTAATTACTAAACCTTCCGTGGCGCCTGCATAATCAACCATAAATGGATATAAATCACCGCTATCGTTTTGATTCCTGCGTGCCAGCGCAGGCCTCCCTCCGATAACATACGGCGTGCAAAAATAAAAAGTTACAGAACCTGTATCTTCGCTGATTACCCCTTCTTTGTAAGAATCATCAGAAAAATTTGGAGTATATGTATAAACACCGTTACCATATATTCCTCTTGAATAATCACTGCCAGTACCGGAAGTTGCCCTGTACATCTTATCCGGCTGGTTGCACCAGGTGGCATCCCTGACAGGCCCCCTACCCACGCCAGCCAATACTTGATTATAACCAAAAAAAACATATGTGTTGCCATCAGCTAAACCAGGTTTAAGATACCTCCTTAATTTCTCACCGCTTCTTAACTCTACCACCGGAGGAACGCTCGGGTAGCCACTGCAATATCCTACAAAATTGATACTGTACCAACTTGACATACTGTTTTTATACCAACCTTGATTTGCATTGGGCGCTGCATTAGAGGAATACTTTGAATAATTATTGTAATTAGTACCGCTACTTTGTTGATCTTCATAAACAACTTTGTGCAGACCAAGCATATAAGTATAAGTGGACGTATCAAAAACAACGGTGCCCTGATCACAATTCATTACTGCCCAGTTGCCTGAACCATAACCCGTGCCTGTTAACCATACCTCAAAAGACGAGTGTCCACCAACTGCGGTTTGCCTGGCCCTGCAGTGGCCTAATTTATATTCCATTTCTGCAGTCATCTGGTTATGGCCTGGCGCGCATTCACCGTGTCCATAAGCAAAAAGCCCTTTCCAGTAATCATCATTAAAATGGGGAGTGGCGCCAACAGTAGTATAACCCAGGTCCTCGTGACCTTCAAAAGCGTGATAGTAATATATGTTTCTGAAAAACCAGGAAGCCACCGCCTTATCCTGGTCAGACACTGTTGTTCTTCCTGTTGTCCTCGTGTATATTTGTGACTGAAAAGCAAAAAGACGGTCAAAGGTAGAACAAGCCAATTCGCCGGGATACCACGAATGGTCACTCTTCATCTGCACATCACCCACCCTGCCTGAAACCTGCGCGCAGAAAAGAAATAACTGTACCAGCAAAATAAAAATTCTGGTTTTCATAAAAATTACCTATTCTCCTAATAGTTCCTTCTAGTGCTTTTCTCTCCCTTCCGCCTATAACACTCCTAATACGTATATAGTCTGTTTTATTAGGTTTGTCAACAGAAATTTAAAAGGAAAGCGCTTCCAGCATTCTCGACAGTCCGGCGAGCATAGGTCTGATTCTAAATCATTTACCTTTAGTCCTGTAACTTTGCGTCTCCCATTTTCATGGGATTTGCCATTTCGGATCTTCTTGAAATGAAAAAATTTAATCAAAAAAACAGTAAAACCATCTGTTTGAACAGTACAACAAAAAAAGCCTTATTAAAAGCTTGCATATTGTAAGTATAGTATGGCTTTTCAAAAAAGTCAAGGGTTTTTTTAGAGGGTTTTTTAGATACCACAAATGTACGGTATCGGGTGAGTTGACTACAATCAAATAATACTGTAGAATAGTGCGAATGAGAAAATATTTGTTGGCTTATACATTTTTATTATCTTTAACAGCTTCAGCTTTCCCACAAAGCTGCGTTTTAGATACACCCCGCCCGCAGGGCTGGGTATCCGATTTCGCCCAGATAATACCTTCTGAAACACAATTACAAATCAATAAAATTGCGGCCGAAATCGAACAAAAAACTTCCGCAGAAGTTGCGGTAGTAACGGTTAAAAATCTTAACGGCCTCGCTATTGAAGACTATTCCGTAAAATTATTTGAAAAGTGGAAAATAGGGAAGAAAGATAAAAATAACGGCATTCTTTTCCTTATAGCGTCAGAAGACCGGAAATTGCGCATTGAAGTTGGTTACGGGCTGGAAGGAGCTTTACCGGATGGGCTCTGCGGTGAAATCCTGGACAAGGCTGTTATTCCCTTCTTTAAACAGGGTGATACCGGACAAGGAATATTGGGAGGCGTTTACGGAATAGCCTTGCTAGTAGCAAAAGAATACAATGTTGATCTTAGTAACGGTTTAATACCTGAAAACACCGCAATCCCAACTCTTGCTCAAAATAGTTATCCCCCGCTCAAATTAGGTTTAGCAAACATTATTTTTATCGCAATAATATTTCTTATCCTGCTTTACCTGATGATTTTTCACCCTGGGCTGTTTTTTTTCCTGCTGCTTAACGTGCTATTTTCCGGAGGAAGAGGCGGTGGCGGAGGATTCGGCGGAGGAGGCGGCTGGGGAGGATTCGGCGGAGGCTCAAGCGGTGGCGGTGGAGCATCGAGAGGCTGGTAAAAACATGGAGGGGAAAATATACCCAATAGTCTTCCAAGCGACTGGCATTGGGTATGAAAGAGGTGACAATGGAACTTACAAAATTTGTTGAAGAACTAAAAAACACACTGGGTTCAAACCTAAAATCAATAGTACTTTACGGGTCCCAGGCAAGCGGAGAGGCGGTAAAAAAACGTTCTGACTATAATTTACTGCTTACATTGGAAAATTTTGGATTTACTGAACTAAAATTACTTCAAAAACCTGTGAACAAGTGGATAAAAAGCAATAATTCTGTACCAGTCATCTTTACCTGCAATCAATTCGAGGAATCATTTGACGTTTTTCCCATAGAATTCCTCGATATGAAAGAGCATCACAAAATCCTTTACGGCGAAAACCCCTTTGTTAACATGGAAATTGTTTCTTCAAACCTGCGCCATGAGTGCGAACACGAGCTTAAAAGCAAATACCTCAAACTTTGCCAAGAGTTTATGGCAACTAAAGGCAAACAATCAGAAATCAAAGAATTGTTGATAAACTCAATTTCAACTTTTCTTGTTCTTTTCAGGAATGTCCTACGCTTAACCGGCCAGGTACCGCCGCCGAAAAAAATTGACGCTTTAAGCATGTTATCCAAGCAGGTAAGAATTAATACTGAACCTTTTATAACTGTTTCTAAAATTAAGGAAGGCGACAAGGCGGCACAAAAAGTTGAGATAGAAGTTTTGTTCAACTCTTATTTAAATGAGATTGAAAAAGTTATTGATTTTGTAGGTAGTTTTATGGTACCCCGAAAATAATTTGAAAGGATTTTCAGGGTTTCGTCCGACTCAAAAATACTGGAGGATAAAATGAAACAAGTGTGGATTGTTTTAGGAGTGATTGTAGGCGTTGTAGTAATTGTCGGCGGGATGTACGCTTCTTATTTTAATAAGTTTGTAACGCTTAACGAAAGCATCAACGCATCCTGGGCCCAGGTAGAAAACCAGTACCAGAGAAGGCTTGACCTTATACCGAACCTGATAAACACGGTAAAAGGCTATGCAAAACATGAAAATGAAATATTCACGCGCGTTGCAGAAGCCAGGGCAAAATTAATCGGCGCAAAAACAACCAATGACAAAGTAAAAGCTACCGGCGAACTGGACAGCGCGGTTTCCCGCCTGCTAATGATTGCGGAAAATTATCCTCAATTAAAGGCAAACGAGAATTTCATCAGATTGCAGGACTCTCTTGAAGGAACTGAAAACAGGATTTCCGTTGAAAGACAAAGATACAATGAAGTTGTCCGGATTTACAATATTTTAGTTCAGCGTTTTCCAAGCAATATAGTTGCTTCTATGGGCGGCTTCCAAAAGAAGGATGCTTACTTTAAAGCGGAAGAAGTTGCTAAAACAGTTCCAAAAGTATCATTCTAACTTTAATAAATGATTATCGATTTTCATGTACATTTTTTCCCGGATAGCATTGCTAAAGCTACCCTCTAACAAACTGTAATTTTTACCTCGCCCCAGGCGCCCAGTTTGTCGTTCTTGATAATAATGACGCCTTTAATTCCTTTAATTGTTTTGGCAAGGTCCAATCCCTTTGGTATATCGGATACTTCATTGATTGCATTGCCTACGGTTGTGGCCGCAGCGTCAGCCAAGATAGCTGAACGCGCAACAATTATAACTGCGTCCGCTTTGCCGAAACTTAAACTGGGTCCCACGGTTCCAGAAGAAGCGCAGATCCCAAGCGGGGTCTTTTCCGGAAGGATTTCAAGTGCAATTTTTTTTGTAAATACTGAACTGCCGGCATAAACTCCTACCAGCCTTTTTTTATTCGTCTTGATAAAAATATCTCCCCCGTTTTCTACAATCACTTCATCGCAATAGGCGAGCAAATCATTGCCTGCATACTGCGCAATAGCCCCGGCAACAGATGCCATAGGGCCTACATTGCAGGTTTTTGCGCACTCAATCATATCTTTGATTATTGAGGGGGCATCTTTTTCCAGGGTAACCGGCGCCAGCGCTTTTAAAAATTCAGGATGGCGGGAAATATATTTCTCGATTGACCGGCGGTATTTCAGAATTGAATTTATGGCTTTTTTCTGAAGGTTTTTTTTAGCGGAACTAACGCGGATAAAAAGGTCGGTTTCCTTAACTATTGCTTCAAAAGAGGCTAAATCGCTTTCGGTTTCCGAAAGCGTCCAATCGCGGTAAAAACGGGGTTCATAAACCATGGCTTTAATAATGCATTTCCATAGCGCGGACCGGGCAGATAGGTATGCAAAGTTCGCAGGCTATACACTTTTTCTCATCGAAAATAATTTTTCTGCTTTTGGTTTCTACTATTAATGCTTCCGCTGGGCAGGCTACAACACAGGCCCCGCAATGGGTACATTTTTTTTCATTGCGGATTATATCATGCTTAAAAGGCTGTATGGTTACGTTTAAGCCTTTCAGATAATCCATTGCTTTATTGTAATTCTTGCGGTCGCCGATCAGCTCAAGAACTAACACCCCTTCTTCATTGGGTGTTACTGACGCTTTTAAAATATTAAAATCAAGATGGAACTCTTTGACAAGCTTGCTTACTATCGGCTTATCAACCAGTTTTGTGGGATATCTCATTATGACTCTTTTTGTGAACATCGGATACCTTATCCTTTTGCCCCGAGCCTCTCATGCATGGCCTTAAAAGTGGTGATTGAATCAGGCCCAGGCAGAGGCGCGACAGGTTCTGAAAGAAAAAATTGCTTTTTCACAATCCAGTCTTTCAAGACTTCCGCAATTTCTCTGGCTTTTGAATAACTTGAAAGCGACCCTGAGGGGACTTCTTTTCCCTGGACAGTTATTTTGCCTGATTTTAATTGCGCATAAGAAACTTCGCCGAGATTTCCGGGAATCATTTTCGGGTAATTTTCGCTGTAATCTACAACCGGGGCAAATATAGCGTCATCTTTGACAGCAGTGTATTTTGCCATTTCTTCATTTAGGATCGGAATCGGTATTCCGACGCCGACATTTAAAGTAGCGCCGTAGCCCTGAAAACTTGCCCCAACGAGCCATCCGGATTTCATTTGTTTTAAATCCCCTATCAGCGCAAGCGTTCCGGCAGGCACGCAGGGAGTACCGTTTTCTTTTCGTTTTACGTGAGGATTATGCTGGGTGCCGTTCCATGCTACATAACCGATACCGCCGCCCAAAAACAACCTTGTTCCTATGCCGATAGTTTTAAAAAGAGGGTCATTTAAAAGCGGCGACAACTGGCCGGCGCTGCAATAATTTGCATTACCCAATTTTGGCCGCAGAGTCCCCATGTAGGTGTAAATAACTTTATCCGAAAGGTTTACTGCTACATTGTAATTTTGATAAGCATTTCTCGGATTGAACAATACTGCTTCATTAACGTCTTTTATATTTACAAGGGTTTCAAGTTTTTTTCTGGGGTAGCAATCTGTGCCATAAGCCATAGCAACAAGCCGTATGTCTTTACCTGCAACAAATTCTTCTATAACATGGCCGCCGCCATACCTGAAATCGCCGGGATAATCCGCATTTCTCGGGTCAAAATCCGGCGTTTGGGTGCAACCCAGGTAAATATCAACTGCGGCGAAACCGCAATATGCCGGAACGTCATTTAAATAACAGCTCCCGCCTCCTATTTTTATTCTTGGTTTTGAATGCCCCAGATTTAAATACATGCCGCTGGAACACATGGGCCCGAAAGTGCCTGTTGTGACCACATCCACTTCCTGAGCTGCTTTAGCGGCGCCTTTTTGTTCCACGATATCTATCATTTCTTCAGCGGTAACTATAACAGCCTGGCCTTTCTTGATTTTTTCGTTTATTTCATCGATTGTTTTACTCATAATTTATAAGCCTTTTTTGCCAATCTATAGGCAGTATCTTTTATCATTTCTTTTGCGTCGTTACTTGTAATAATATGCCTTGTAATTTTTTTGATATATCTACTGCTTAGCCTCCAATTATTGTTTTATTTATCCTCTGATTTTGATTATGAAAAAAGCCGCTGCCAGCATGAACAGGCACGGGATTATCAGTATTTTATAAACATCTTTCCAGGATGCGCCAAAATACTCTTTCGTCAGGACCAGGCATACATGGACGGGTGAAAGCAGGACCCCCATATAACCCGATACATAAGCCCAGGTAAGCAGGTTGTTATCTGCGCTGAGATAATTTATAAGAAGCGGAAATGAAATAGCCACAAACGCCTGCGTAATTCCCGTAATAAAACCTGTAATAAACGGGAGTAAAAACAATAATAACAAAACAGGGATTTTCCAGCTGATGAATTCCCTGGACATCTGCACTATTACCCCAGTGTCTTCCATGACGTATTTGAAAGCCATAATGCCTACTACAACGCTGATTATATTAAAATTAAAACTTTTTATAAATAGGCCATTAAGCCGGGGGATGCTTATTTTATTTACAAGCGCCATAAGAATTATGGAAATTGCCAATGAAAGAAACAGCGGAACTTTAAAAACCAGGGCCGGCACCAAAATTACAAAAAGAGGCAAGAACGCTACCAGCAGTCCTTTTATGCCGCTTGTATCATTATTTAACAAATCGGGCTTCCTGTATTTAATGCCTGTCAGGCCTACTATCGAGCCGATTATTATTGCAAAAATAGTTAAGGGAAAATTCAGGGCAAAAACTTTACCGTAGGATACGCCGAGAATCCCTGCTGAAATAATTACCCCGGGATAGGTGGGAATTGCATACTCCCAGATATGCCTGAACCAGAAGTTCTGGAAAGTCTGTTTTGCGGGTGAAACATTTTTCGCGTAAAAGGAATCCTTAACTAAAGGAGCGGATACCATCGCCCCGCCCATTATCGGAATAAGCCCGATTATTGCCGGAGGGATTACAAGCGCCACAGGCGAATCCTTTATTACATGGTTTAAATTTTTGCAAAGCGATGCTGTGCCGCCGGTCTTGCTCCAAATTTCAATGAAATAAAAAATCAGGATCATTACGACAATTAAATCAATGGTGTCGGTAGCGTAAACCGACCGGAACATAAACTTTAACACGTCAAAAAACCCTGCGCTTAAAATACCAAGCACAAAAGAACCTATTAGCAGCCCTGCGCCCAGGTCCTGCTTACGTTTAATCCATAAAATCAGAAAAAGAAGAATTAATGTTATTTTTAAAGTCGCCATAGTTATTTCGGCCCCTGATAATCAACACCGATGTTCCTGTCCGCGGGGGTTATTTATGCATTTTATCTGCGGCGCATGGAAGTCCTGGGCCTGCGGAAATTGTTTCTTAAAACAAAGGAATTAGAGGGCTGGAAAAAAGCCTCCGAAGGTATATCCGGGTGGCTGGAAACAGGCAGTGCATTTTTGATCAATCTTTCAATATTCTTTACGTCCTTATATTGCTCGCGGGTAGCAAAGGTAATTGCCTGTCCCTGCGCGCCGATGCGGCCGGTCCTGCCGATACGGTGTACATAATTTTCCGGGTCCTCTGGGATATCATAATTTATTACTAATTCAATATTTTTTACGTCAATGCCGCGGGATGCGATATCCGTTGCTACCAATATCCTGTATTTGCCTGACCTGAAACCGTCGAGCGCTTCCCTGCGCTGGCTTAACGAACGGTTTGAATGTATTTCCGCCGCCTGGCAATTTATATTCCTCAGTTTCTGGGTAATATTCCTGGCGCCGTGTTTTGTGCGCGTAAATAAAAGTATGGAGCCGGTATATTGCCTGACAATTTTTTCAAGCAGTTTCAATTTTGATTCTTTGTTTACTACAAATAATTTTTGGTCTATGTTTTCAGCTACCGTACCCGACGGCGCAATTTCAATGCTTACCGGAAGCTTCATATACCTGTTTACAATTCTTAATATTTCTGCAGGAAGCGTGGCAGAAAACAACATTGTCTGCCGGTCCTTGGTTACGCTTTGAAGCACGCGGTCTATCTGCGGAGCAAAACCCATATCCAGCATTCTGTCTGCTTCATCCAATACGACTAGGCTTACTTCTGAAAGTGTCACATTTCTTTGTTGAAGGTGGTCAAGCAAACGGCCGGGCGTGGCAATAATAATGCGCGGTTTGGCTCTTAGGGCCGAAATCTGGGCGCCCATAGGCGCCCCGCCGATAAGCACAGCTGTTTTTATGCCAAATGTATGGCCGACTTTTCTGAATACTTCATCCACCTGCAGCGCAAGTTCCCTGGTAGGAAGAAGTATAAGCCCGTTTTTTGAAATTTGCGCCAGGCGCTGGTACATAGGAATGCAAAATGCAAGAGTTTTCCCGGTACCGGTCTGGGCAACACCGATTAAATCCTTTCCTTCAAGGGCAATCGGAATAGCTTTATGCTGAATCGGTGTCGGTTCGGTAAATTTTAATTTAGCCAGGGATTCAAGAATCCTGGGCGCAATACCCAGGCCGTAAAAACTTGCCGAAGGGCCCTGAGGTTTATGTTCGACATGTTTAGGTGCGGCTGCGTGAACCGGAACTGTCGGCACATTAACCGGCTGTACAACAGGTTTTGAAGGCGTTTTGTCCTCCGGTTTTGAAAGATTGCTGAATACTTGCCCAAATCTTTGAATAATGTTTTTCTCTTTGTCTGTGTTCAATTGTTGCTCCCTTGCCGAGTTGGCATCCCGATATCTTACTTGAAGGAACAATCGGGACAAAATTTTATACCTTGATTATACTATAAGATGAAAATTATAACAAATTAACGTACCGCGTTATCCGGGTTGCACATTTCACTAAGCTGTGAAAGCGTGATAAATTTAGTGGGATATATCGCTTTTAAGTTGAGTATAACTTCCTTCAACGCTTTCCAGTAAGAATCCTGGCTGTTGGTTACTGAAAAATGGTGGCTTAACAAAAGCGGGCGGTTTTGGGTAAAACAGCGGTTTGCTTCCTGTATATATATATCAACCATTTTCTTCTGTATTTTTGATACTGGAATTTTATTCCTTTGATCATGCACGGAAAAATTGTAATCCATCAGCATCACTTTTGAATTACCTTCCTGCACAGTTCCCATGGGAAATTCAAGAAATGACACTGGCTGGCCCCCTTTGGGTATTTGTATTGTAACACGGTTAAATTTGTCAAACTCATCTTCATCCACGGACATTATTGATTTAAAGTTGAATTCCGCCAGGACCGGATAAACATATTTATTCATTGATAGTAAAGGAAAGCGGATATGGTGAACAGGTTCAGGCAGAAAACTACAGAGCTCATTGAATTCTTCAAATTCTATGCGCCAGGCAGATTCATCCCAATTTTTTGCGTCAAAATGCCCGCATAAATGAGATTCAATATCATTGCCTGATTCAATAGCTTCTAAAACATATTTTTTTCGTTTTGCCACGTCTTCTTGGGTTCCGCCGAAACCGATACGAGAATAACCCTCTTTTACCGGGTTTGTGGGTTCGTAATAAAGGGCCTTCTCTTTTTCAGGAACGAAATAGGCCGCGCTTATAAAAAATGTAAATTTTATATCGTTGGCCTTTGAAAAATTCAGAATATCCTGCCACCGGGACAATTCTTTGCAGCCGTCAAAACTTACAACAACAAATAAAGTGCCGGAAGAAAAAAACTGATTGTAAGGAAATGTTTCCATCCGGTATGAAAAATCTTCCCGAAGGGCCGAATTGCTTGAAATATCAATAACTGTATCGGTAGAAGCGTCAAGATTGAGTTCAACAGCCGCATCTTCAGCCGAAACAACAATTACGGAAATAAATAAAATGGCTATAGCAAAAAATGACTTCATTATTTCTCTTTTAACCGGTGGAACCTGAGTCCTAAAATTTCATTACTCAATTCTAACACAGGCGTTATTCCAAACACTGTTAATATTAATTTTGAATCTTCAATCTTATTGCTATGCCTTACTTCCTTGAGTGAATTAATCCCAAAAATATTGACTATTGCTCCTAGCAGGCTCGAAATGTAAAATACGTTTAAAATTTTAGAAGCGTTCATAAAAGCCGGTACATAAATTACTATAAACCCTCCCAGTAAACAGGCCAGTCCAATCAGGAGGCCGTTTGTGAAACTAAAGTAGCCTATGCATCTGGTCCTTACTGCGGGAGAAGCCGCATCAAAAATAAAATTGAATGTGCTCAGGTTAAATCCGTTCAATAAATGAACAGCGAAAATATTAACTATAAAAAGGTAATATGGATTCCCGGAGAAACACCACAAAACAGGAATTACCGGCAGAAATACAGCGCAAATCTGTAAAATTTTTACATTTCCAACCTTATCGGCAAGCTTGCCCCAGGAGGGCACGATAAGCAAACCTATGAGCGTGGATAAAGTTACAATCAATGTATAAACCGCATAAGTAAAATGAAGCTCTTTAAACATATAAACAGTGAAAAAGGGGCTTGCAATATAGGTGGCAAAATTTATTCCTGAAACAAAAAATGTAAACCTTATAAAATTGCCTTTAGGAAACCTTTTTAAAAAATCCCAGTAATTAAAAGCTTTTTCCGGAACTATTACAGGCGGGATATCATCCATTTTGCTTACAAAATACCCTGAAATAAACCTGCATACCCCTGCTATGGCGAATAAAACAAAAAAGGCAAGATAAATGTTTTTTGTCATTGCGTACAGAAAGAATCCCGCAAGCAGGCTGTTGCCTATATTGATAAAACCCATTATCCTGCCGCGCCAGGCAAAATATTTTCCATAACTGTTCTTGTCAACTGTGTCGCTCATTAAAGAATACCAGGCAGGCACGAACAAAGCTCCTGAAACGGTGTTAAATGTGACCAATACTATATAGATAAACATCGGATTTTTTTTAAAAATGAAATGAAGCACCGAAATAGCTATCCAGGATAGCGCCTGAAGCATGATACAGATAGTAATAAATCTGACCCGCCCTTTTACTTTTTCAACAATGTCTACCGATTTTAATTGAATAAAAGATCCGACTATTTGAGGAAAAGAAGTAAGCAGGCCTATCTGAAAAAAAGTCGCGCCCAGAACAAGAGCAAACGGAATTGTGTAATTTAAAGTAAACCCCGTCATTACGGAAGCAAAAAAACCATCCAAAGCAGAAAATTTTAAACTTTTTTCCTGAGCCATTTATTTCCCTACGCAAAATTTTGAAAATATTATATCCAGTATTTCTTCATTAGTGGTTTCACCGGTTATTTCACCTAAATTATCCAGCGCGCTGCGCACTGACAGCACAGTAAATTCCCCGGATTCGCCTTTTCGGACAGTTTGCGATGCACTTTTAATATTAACGCACGCTTTATTTAACGCCTCTTCCTGCCTGAGATTGACAACAAATTCGCTGTCAGCCGTATCAGGAGCGTTAGAATAAGCTTTTTCTTCAAGAATTTTATCATATATTGCATTTTCAAGCCCGGTGATACCATCCATCTTTAACGCTGAACACTCCGTAAAATATATTTTATCAAAATATGGCCTGAATTTTTCTAAAATCTCTTTTCTTTTTTGTTCCGTATTTGTAACTAAATCAGTTTTATTTAAAACAAAGATTACTTTAACCGCAGCTTTTGAAACAAGTTCCGCAATTTTAGTATCGTCGTTTGTAAGAAGGGCTGTAACATCAATTACAAAAAGAACAATGTCCGTTTTACCCAGTACATCCCTGGCTTTTTGGGTGGATATTTTTTCTATATGCTGTTCCAGCCTCTGAATTTCTATTTTACCCTCGTGTAAATAATCAGCCATTATGCCGGCTGTATCCATAATGGTAACGGGTATTCCCTGCAGGTTAAAAGTTTCCGCCACAATATCGCGTGTAGTTCCTGGCAGGGCTGTGACGATGGCCCGTTCTTTTTCAAGAACAGCGTTAAACAGGCTCGATTTGCCAACATTGGGCTTTCCTGCTATAGCGATTTTCACGCCTTCAACATATACCCTGTTTTTTTGCGAAGCAGTTATTATATTGCCGATGTCTTTTAAAATATTATTTAAGGTCTTTTCTGTTTCTTCTCCGGAGGCAAACTTTATATCTTCCTCGGAATGATCCAGTTCAACTTCAAAATTTGCAATTAAGCTGATCAATTGCGAGCGCAAACCCTTTATTTTTTGTGAAAGCCCGCCTGTAACCTGTTCAACCGCAAACCGCGCTGATTTATCAGTTTTTGCGCGGATAAGTTCGCTGACAGCTTCCGCCTGGGACAAATCTATTCTGCCGTTTAAAAATGCGCGTTTTGTAAATTCGCCGGGCCCGGCCATCCTGGCGCCGGAGGCGAGGCAAAGCTCAAGAATTTTCCTTAAAACCGCCGGCCCCCCGTGCGCAGAAATTTCAACAATATCCTCGCGGGTATAGGTTTTTGGAGCTTTCATTACGCTTAGCAGGACTTCGTCTATTTTTGTTTTACCGTCGGTTATCCAGCCGTAATTTATTGTGTGGGTTTCAAATTGGGAGGGCTTGCCGGTATTTTTTCCAGAGGTGAAAATCTTGTCCGCCAGGGAAAGCGAGCCTTTTCCGCTCAACCTGATAATACCAATGCCTCCTTCGCCCGTATTTGGCGTGGAAATAGCTACAATGGTATCATTTTCCATGTTCTAATCACACCTTCAGCCTTCTCTGGGTTTAATTACTATCCTGCGCTGTTCATCTTCGCCTTCAGAAATCGTTTCAAAATCAGGATTATCCTGAAGCAGTACATGGACATATTTGCGCAGTTGAGGAGGCATGGGAGTTAATCTGACGGGTTTGCCTGATTTTTTAGCTGTTTCCAGCGCTTCATTTACTTCTTCTTTGATTTTTTCTTTCTGCCTGACTGTATACTTGTTTACATCGACAAGAATTTTGGGGATGGATTCTATTTTTCCCCGGAATTCCTTATTGAGCATGCTCTGCAGGACTATTTCTATGGCTCTTAAAACCTTGCCGTTTTTTCCTATAAGAAGCGAACTTAATTTATTATCCTTAAACTCTACTTCTACAAGACATTCTTCCGACTGGGAAACATTTATTTCGGGTTTCTCTTCGGTAAAACTCATAAGCTGGAACATTTTATAAAGATGGTCCTTGATAGATTTCTCAAGGCGTTCATCCGCTTTTTCCTGATGGCCCCTGGGTTGTATTTTAATTCTTGCAGGTTTGGAGCCCATCAGCCCGAAAAGACCGGAAGCGCCTTCATCAATAATTTTGATATCCGCTGACTCTTTTGTTAAACCCAGCTGTTCTAAACCTTTCTTTATTGCTTCTTCGGCAGTCTTGCCTTCAAATTCAACCGCTTCAATTTTTTTCATACTATTACCTCTTTCTTTAGGCCTCTTTCGGCCTCATAACAATATATTGCCCGGCTAATGTCAGTATGCTGTTAATCAGCCAGTATAAAACCAGGCCGCTGGCAAAATTCCAGAATATTACGGTAAAAATAATCGGCATCATATACATCAAACTTTTCTGCGAGGGGTCCATCGTTGTACCGGAAGCTTTCTGCTGAAAAAACATCGCGCCCCCCATCAATAACGGCAGGACCCGGATAGGAACTCCGCTAACCGTGAAAAGCAAATCCGGAGCTGATAAATCTGTCATCCAGAAAATAAACGGGGCCTTTCTTAATTCATAAGTGTTGCTCAAGGTCTGGTATAAAGCCCAGAAAATAGGCAGCTGCAACAACATAGGCAGGCAGCCGCTCAACGGATTAACTTTATGCGATTTATACAGGTTGAGCATTTCGACATTTAATCTTTTCGGGTCTCCTTTAAACTTTGTCTGCATTTCTTTCATTTTCGGCTGTAAAATTCTCATAGCCTTTGACGCCTGGTAACTTTTCATGGTAAGCGGAAAAAGGACTATCTGCATGATGAGCGTAAGTATAATTATTGCGACACCATAGTTTTTTGTGATATCGTAAAAATAATGAAGGGAATAAAACGCTCCCTTTCCCAGCGAGCTGAAAAAACCGAAATCTACGCTCTGGTCCAGGCCGTGGCCTGTTTTTTTAAGCTCGGAATAAACTTTCGGGCCCAGGTAAAAAGACAAGCCGATGCTAACGCTTTTTCCTGCAGGTATTTTTACGGTAGAAACAAAATCAGTTTTAGGCAGTTTTCCGATAGCTGTTTTATCAATATTCACCAAAGCTTTGGAAAAACTTTCGTTTGAAAGAACGGACATTAAAAAATACCTGTTATCAATTCCTATCCAATTGTAGGCCCTGGTGTTATGGCTATCCGCTTTAAGTTTGACAATTTTTGATGATTTATCGGTAATCTTGGCAAGCCCTATAAGCCGGGTAAACGCAACTTCGCTTTTTTGGTCAGAAGGCGTGCTGCCGATTCCGGGGCCCCAGGGGATATTTAAAGGAAATACTTTTTCTTTATTGGAAAGGTTTGTCAGTTGAAACTCAAGTTTATGCAGCCCTGTTTCGGATAATTCGTAAGTTTTAATTATGCGGACATTGTCGGTAACAGCGGAGAAAATAATACTGTCCTGGGTTTGTGTGATAACATTAAAATTTAAATTGTTAAAAGTTGCAAAATTGTCCGGCACAAACGAATTATCTGCCGGATAATAAACCAGGTCTGTAAGGCAATTTCCCTTTTCTTTGACATACCAATTTTTTATTTTTGCGCCCAGGCTGTTAAAAACAACCTCAAATGAATTGAATTTAAGAACTGTATCGGTTACTTTGACCGCTTTTTGATTGCCTTTGCCCGGTACGCCAACTGCAGGCATCTGGCTTGCGTCATTTCCGGAAAGCACGCATGGCTGATCTGCCGGCTTGGTTCCTGACTGGGCTTGTGTCTGGGGCGGTAACATTTTTGCCGGCGGCGTTACCCACATCCACCAGGCTAAAATTACAAGGGTAGATAAAACTGTGGCTACTACTATTCTTTTTTCCATACTGGGTCGTAACCTCCGGGGTGCAAAGGATGGCATTTAAAGATTCTTTTTGTTCCCAAAAATATTCCCTTTGTTATTCCAGAATTTTCAATTGACTGGTAAGTATATTCGGAACAAGTCGGGTAGAATCTGCATCTGGGAAGAGGTGAAACAAAACGGACAATTATCTGGTATGCTCTAATAAGGCTTAAACAAAATGTTTTGATCATATATTTTAAAAATAAATTTCGGTTTAAAGAGTGCCCTGCTGCTCAAGCACCTTCGCGCGCTGCCACAGGTTAAATACAATATTTTGAAGCCTATCGTATTTAAAGGAAGCAAGTTTTTCCTTGGCCATGAAAACAATGTCAAAATCCTGCTTTAGGGTATGCTTATTCAGCCTGAAAATTTCCCTCAATTGGCGCTTTAGCCTGTTTCTGTCAACTGCCCTGCCCGCTTTTCGGGAAATAACCAAACCTAAACGCGTATTCTTTATTTTGCTTTCCGCAGGTTCATTGCGCTTGTAGGCGAACATCAGAATGCCGGAATTGCGCAGCGCTATTCCTTTTTTGAAAATGCGCCTGAACTCTTTATCAAAATGCAGCCTTTCCTCTTTACGGAAAGTAAACTGTTTCATAGAAAACAACTATTATTTAGGGGTAAGATTCCAGCGCCCTTTTTGTCTTCTACGGCTGAGAACATTTTTCCCGCCAGGTGTGGACATTCTTGCGAAAAAACCGTGTGTTTTTGCTCTGCGTCTTTTGTTTGGTTGAAACGTATTCTTTGGCATAGTGCTAAAGACTATACTAAAATTTTCCCTTCAGGTCAAGTTTTTAGGAATTTAAGGCCGAACAAGCGGCAGGCGTTTTGGTGAGTGATTTGAGAAAGTTCTTCTAAAGACATACCTCTTATTTGCGCTATTTTTTCGGCAGTAAACCTTACATAAGCAGGTTCATTGCGTGTTCCTCTTTTAGGCTGGGGTGTAAGGTAAGGGCAATCAGTTTCTATAAGAATCTTTTCAATCGGGGCGATTTTAACCGCTTCTCTTAAAACATCTGATTTCGGATAAGTTACCGGGCCCGTAAAAGACACATAAAACCCAAAATCTATGCATTTTTTTAGCTCATCTTCCCCGCCGGAAAAATAATGAAAAACACCGTTATTCACTTTTTCTTCCTCAACTATTTTCATTGTATCTTCCCAGGCTTCGCGGCAATGCACAATAACCGGCAAGTTTTTTTCTTTTGCTATCTTTAGTTGAGCCCTAAAAAATTCCTTTTGCAACTGTATTTCTTTTTCTTTGTCATTTTTTTCATAAAGATAGTGATAATCAAGCCCTATTTCGCCTAACGCAACTATCTTTCCAAGGCCAAGCAGAGGCATAAGTTTTTCTATATCGGCGCCCTTCATCTCAAGCGGGTGAACTCCCGCCGCGCCGTAAATAAAATCGTACTTTTTTAACAACTCAATAAAATTCCCTGGTTTATTTGCGCTGTTGCAAATATTTAAAATCTTTACCAGGCCGGCGTTTTTAGCGTTCTCAATAATTTTTTCAAAATCACCGCTGTAAACTTTATCGCTTAAATGCGCGTGCGTATCAAACAATGTAATCATATTTATTTTCCCGATTTACTATACCAAAAATAAGGAAGGTTTTCAAAAAAGAAAGGACATCTTTATTATTTCAATATTGCCAACTTTCCCATTTTCTTTTCTTTTTGACTATTTGAAACTATATATACATAAACCCCGCTGACAACTTTTTCTCCAACTTTGTTTTTAAGATTCCATTCATAATCAGAATCTCCGCTGTTCGGAATGTTTTGTAATTCGACATAACTAGTTCCCGCCTAGCTTATAAGTTTTAATTACTTCTTTTTTGGTTTTATTCTTTTTTATTACAAAACCCTTGATATTTTTTTCTTCCTTAAAAAAATACTTTAAAACCTCAACAACGCCACCTTGCTCTCCCATTTTGAAAGCTCCTTTTTAAAATTGACTTAGAAACTTTCAAAAAGTTTAACATTTTAAAAAATCAAATACTTCAACATCTTAATATCATAACAACATGTTATTAATATATCTTGACTTATTTAAGTATTCGGGTTATAATGTACAATCGATGAATAAGACACTATTGCACTTACGAAAGATACTTAAACGGGATGTAACGATCATCGTCTTACCGCATTCTACAACAAAACCGGTAAGAAAGACGTTTACGCTCTCGTTTTTGATTTTTGTAATGATGTTTTGGACAGGATTAACCATCTGGGCAACAGTAATTACAACAAACAACACCGATTATTGGCGGGTAAAACTTGACAGGGAAGTCATAAAATTTAAACTGATGTTTTTCGCCGGCGAACTGAAAAAATCCCAGGAACTTCTGGCTCAGGTGCGTGAAAAAGATGAAAAACTAAGGGACTTGCTTGACATGAAGTCAAAGAAAGCAATAGTAACCAATGACTCTATGGGCAAGGGCGGGCCGTCTCAAGAAGAAGCGGTATACCTTCAAAAATATCTTGAAAAGAAAGTCCACGAAGTATCAGTAAAAGACCTTTACCATCAAACAAAAGCTCTTCAAAAGGAAACCAAGCAAGAATTAGCAAGTGTAAAAGAAATAAACGGATTTATAGCTTACCAGCAGTTGTTATACAAAGCGACTCCTAATATCTGGCCTTGTAAACCTAACAGAATCACTTCGCCGTTCGGCTTCAGGATACATCCCATAACAGGCAGGTACGAATTTCACACCGGACTTGATATTGGCGGTGATAGAGGTTCCAAAATAGTCGCCTGTGCAAACGGAAAAGTAATTTATGCAGGCTGGTCTGCAGGTTATGGAAATCTTATCATCGTTGACCATGGTTATGGTTGCAGGACTTATTACGGGCATTTGTCAAAAATATGCATAAAAGTGGGCGATAAAGTCAGTAGAAATCAACTTATCGGGTTAATGGGCGAAACAGGTTCAACAACCGGTACTCATCTGCATTATGAAGTAAGGCTTGGCGATAAATCAGTTAATCCAACAAAATTCCTTGATGATTCATCATTCTTCGCAAAACAAAACAGGGGTGACAAAAATGTTTGGTAAAAAGAAAGAAACATCAGACAGTCTTGAAACAATAGTTGGCCCGGAAACAATTTTTCAGGGAACGATAAAATCAAAAGGTTCCATAAGAATAGACGGTAAAATTGAAGGCGGTATTTTGGAAGCTTCAAGCGTTATTATCGGCGCATCCGGACAGATTCAGGGCGATGTAAACGCAAAAAATGTTATTGTCGGCGGTAAAGTCACCGGGAATATTACCTCTACCCAGAACCTGGAAATCCAGTCAAAAGCACAGGTTTTCGGCGATATACATACTGCCCTGCTTTCAATCAGCGAAGGAGCTCTCTTTGAGGGCCACTGTGTCATGGCAGCGGAACAAAACAAGGTTATCGAGATGGACATTCCTGTCAGAAGATAAACCAACAAAGGTAAACGAATATGATGGATTGGTTAAGAAAGAACATGCGTTATATTTTTTTGATTACAATTATCGGCTTTTTTGCCGGTATGTTTGTTGGTTTTGGCAGTTACTTTTTCAGCGGCAAATCAACAAACGCTGTCGCTGTCGTCAACGGGACAACTATTCCTTTAAGAAAATATTCCCTTCTTTATAACCGCATCATGGAAGATATGCGGGATAAAAACACTGACATTACTGAAGAAGTAGTAAACAAAACACGGCAGGAAGTTGTAGATGACCTGATCCGCGAAGAAGTTTTTTACGGAGAAACAAAAAAGCACGGTATAGTAGTTACAAATAGTGAAGTAGCTGCAAATATTGCGCAGATTCCCGCCTTTCAGCAAGAGGGCAGGTTTGACCAGAGAGCTTATTTTCAGGTACTTGCTTACCGGCTTAAAATGACCCCCATGGAATTTGAAGAATCCCAGAAAAGACAGATTGCAATCGCAAAAATGCGCAATATAATCGCATCAGGTGTAAGAATTACTGAACCGGAACTTCAGCTGGAATATATGAGGCGTCATGCAGGAAACATGAAAGTATTTGAAAAAGACAGGGAAAAATTCAGCCAGGAATTACTGCAGGAAAAATCTCTTGCCTATATGAACGATTGGTACAAAAGTATTAATACGTCTCTTAAAATCAAAGTTTATACCGAAAACTTCAAATAAATTGCCCTTTTGATTTTTTTTACCGGTAACCCAACCACATTATCGTAATCACCGTAAATTTTTTCTACAAAACAATCATCTTTTTCCTGTACGGCATAAGCTCCGGCTTTATCCTGGTGCTTTGAGGAAAGGCTTTTTATTCTTTCCCGGGAAAGCCTGTGCATTTTTACTTTAGTAACATCATAATCGATAACCGCTTTGCCTGTAGCGCAATCAATTAAAGCAAATCCGCTATAGACACTGTGAGTAGAACCGTTTAATTTGTTCAATATTCTGATTGCATCTGATGAGTTTTTTGGCTTGCCTATTATTTCCCTGTTTAACACAACAATAGTATCTACGCCAAGCGCAAGGCCCTTAGAAAAGCATTTCGTGCCGTCTAAAGCCTTAAGCAGGGCTAGTTTCTTTACAAGCTTTATTGGATCATTTATTTTGATGTTTTCATCAACATCTGGTTGGTATACAATGTAAGGAAGCCTGAACTTTTTTACAAGTTCCTTCCTCCTTTGTGATGAAGAACAGAGTATAATTCTCATTATTTGCCGCTAAAAAGCAGTCTGAACACCCAGGCTGCCACTACCATGCCTAAAACTGCCATAACATTAATTTTAACCATGCAGCCGAACGTAAGGTCAATTATGCGCAAATCAAGGTTTGTGGGAGACAATCCCGCTGAGATTTCTGTTGCGAATAAATCCCGCACCGAACCGCCTGCCGGAAAAGCGCTTTCTATAAACTTCCCCAAAAACGAACCGATTAAAGCGCCAACAATGATCACCAGCAAAAAGAAAAAAATGTTTTTTGACATAACCGTTAATCCTCCCTCCTCTTTTATTTAAATATTGCCTACATATACGTATTTCATCCGTTTTAAAGCTATTTTCTTTGCCATTTCCAGAGTTTCAACAGGCGTGGTTTTTTCTTCCATTTTATACCGGGGAAAATACCTGCTGAAATGAACCGGAATTTCCGGGCTTAAGGAACTAAGCCAATCGACAAAATCTATTATTTCATGTTCAGAGTCATTCTTGCCCGGTATGACAAGATAAGTGACTTCCAAATGTTTTCCCCTTTTGAACATTATTTCTACGGAGCGTAAAACCGGCCCTATCTCGCCCTGGCAGACACTTTTATAAAAATCATTTTTAAACGCTTTTACGTCGATATTTGCCGCATCAATAAACGGAAGCAGATTTTCCCAAGGCTGCTCATTAACAAAACCGTTGGTAACCAGCACATTTTTCATATTTTCTTTTTTAAAGAGTTTAGCTGTCTCTATTACCCACTCGTAATTAATTAACGGCTCATTATAGGTATAGGCAATTCCGATAGAATCGTATCTTTTGGCCAGCTCTAAAGCTTGTTCAGGAGATAATTCACGCAGAGTATCCTCTTGATATTCTGCCTGAGATATTTCCCAATTCTGGCAATTTGAGCACTTAAAATTACAGCCTATGGTTCCAACCGAAAGAATCTGACTACCCGGGTAAAAATGATATAAAGGCTTTTTTTCTATTGGATCCAGATTTACTGAACTGAAACCGCCATAAGTAAGGCTGTATAGTTTTCCTTCAATATTTTTCCTGATATGGCACACCCCGGCCTTATCCGGCATAATTTTGCAATTATGCGGGCACAAATTACACTGTACCAGCTTTTTCCCCTTGTCAAAGAACGAATAATAAAGTGATTCTTTCATGGGCTGGCTTTCCACCTGCGGTGCAGCCAAAAATAATGTTCCGGTTTTTCTTTAATAAATTCCTCAAATTTTTTTGTAAATTCCTGGGTTATAATAAAAATATCTTTTTTTTCATCACCTGTTAGCTTTGGCGCAATAGGCGTAAAATGCACGGTATTATGCATCCGGCCTTCATCAGGTACATTATAACCCAAAACTATAGGCGCCCCGATCCTTATAGAAAACGCTGCGGCGCCTTGAGGTGTTGAAGCCAATTTTCCGAAAAAGTCCACAAACACGCCGTCCGGGCCGGCATTCTGGTCCGAAAGCAAAGCCAGTATTTCATTGCTCCTTACGGTTTTAATCACACCTCTCAGCGCATTTTTTCTTTCTATAAGTTTAATTCCGGAATCAAGCCTGAGTTTGCTCATAAAATCTTCTACCAGTTTATTTTTTTGTTCACCGTCAATGTAGGTAATCGGATAACCATTCGCTTTTATAGCTGTGCCCATTAATTCCCAGTTTCCATAATGGCAGGCTACAAAAATCATACCCTTGCCTTTTTTCAAAGCATTTTCGATATGTTCCAAACCTACCATTGTGACATTTTTTTTTATTTCGGCGTCAGATAATCTGGGTATTCGGAGGGATTCTATCGCCATCATTAAAAAATTGCGGTAAACTTTCCTTGCTAAAGCTTTCAACTCTTTTTCGGATTTATTGTTCCCAAAAGCGATTTTTAAGTTATCCTGGGTAACTTTAACCCTTATTTTGGGTACAAAAAACACAAAATCTGCCAATATCCTTGCTAGCCCTAGAGATACGGAAAGAGGCAGCACTTTTACTGAGAATACGATAATCTGCAAAATCCAGTATTCAAAATATTGCCTTATTTTCATTTTACTAATTTGCTTGCCAGCCAGCTTAACTCTATATCTATCGAGCCATAAGTACATAACTCATGGCAGCACATGCACTTTATGCATTTTTTTATGTCAACCCTGAGGTTTTTTCCGTGCATTTCAATAGCCTTAGCCGGGCAACTTTTAACACAGGTCATGCAGCGGGTACATTTGGTTTCATTAATTTTCGGCAGGACCCAAATCAATTTGCTGACTATATTTGCAAAAATTTGAGGAAAGTATTTCAACGCAGAATTTGACGGCCTAACAAAATCAGCCTGTTTAACATTTTCAAGTTTCTCGCCAACCACTTCAATTTTTTTTATATCTGCTTCCCCTAATCCCTGTTTACCGGCTATATTAATTGCGGAAATTTCTTTTCTATTAAGTCCTATCACCATACTGCTGACTGCATCCAACGCCACATTATCACCGCCGGCAATAATAACGCCGAAATTTTTTATCCTGCCATTAGACGGGCCATTGCCGTCCATTCCTATTATGCCGTCCATTATTGCCAGTTTCGGTTTAATAACCGAAAAAATATCAACAAGTATTTGTGAAAAAACATCCGGATGAACGGCCTGCATGTGATATTCTGCTTTTTTAAGCCCCGGTACACAGCCGTATAAGTTTTTTATGGCGCCTGTGTATAAAACCATTCCGTGGGTTTTTAATTTTGGTATATTAATTACGGAGTCAAAGGAGAGGGCAACTTTTGATATATTTATCTTCGGAACACCTTTTCTATTTTTGAATTCAAAGACTTCCACACCGCCGGTTTCAAAGCTGACTATTTCAGCTCCTTCTTCCTCGCATATTTTCTTCATCCCGCAGTCAGCCCAATATTTATCCAGCAGAGCCAGCGCCCTTTTGTTGCCGGAAGAACCGACTATAGTTCCTCCGGGGCTATCACCGACAAAGGGAGTAGCTCCGGCATCTTTTACTAAACGTATTACTGCTCTCAATACTTCAGGATGCGTGGTTACAGCCAGGGCGGGCGCTTTCGGCGCAAGCAAATTCGGTTTAAGAAGGACTCTTTCGCCTTTCTTAATGAATTTTTCAATCCCGCCGGCAAGCAAAACAGCTTCCCGGACGGCTTTTTCAACCTTTTGGGCGTTATAATCGGAACATCTTACTATGGAAATTTTACTCATATTTAGGGTGACCAATGAGGCATTATAGAATTTTTCTTTATATCCGCAAGCTTGTGCTCACCGGAACCATCGACGCAAATAACGAATAATTCCTTTTTACCGTTTCTGGTAGATGAAAATACAATAAATCTGCCGTCAGGAGAAAATGAAGGGTTTTCATTTGACCCCTGTCCGTTAGTAAGGCTGACAGCTTTATCTGAAGCTATGTCGTAAAGATAAATATTAAAATAACTTTCGGCGCCAAAACGCATGGCGAACGTGATTTTGTCGCCCTTTGGGGACCAGGAAGGCGAATCACTATAGCCCTCAGTTATAATCCTGCGCACATTCGTGCCCTCACTGTCGCAAATGTAAAGCTGTGGTATTCCAGCTCTGTCTGAAATAAAAGCGAGCTCCCTGTTACTAGGAGAAAAACAGGGAGAAGAATCTATGCCGGTTGAATGCGTGAGGCGTTTTAATATTTGCCCGCTCAAATTTTCAATATAAATATTTGGTGATTTTCCTTTAGAAACAGTAAGAGCCATAGAATTGTTGTCATTAGTCCAGGTTGGAGAAATATTCAACCCCTGGTATGTGGAGACTGCTCTCCTGTTTGTCCCGGTGTTAGTCATAACATACAAATCAGGATTCCCGTATTTATAGGTTGTAAACGCTATCTTTTCGCCGTCAGTTGACCATTTCGGGAAAATGTTTATTGAATCATCCTGGGTAAGCCTTTTTAAATTATAGCCGTCATAATCAATTTTATATATTTCCTTGCTTCCAGTAGAATCATTTACAAAAACAACCTTTGTATGCGCTATGCCTCGTTGGCCGGTAAACCGCAGGACTATTTCATCGTTTACATTATGCGCGCTGCTGCGGTAATCATTCCCTGAATCTTGGAATTTTTTTTCGAACATCAGTTCGCCGCTTTCAACGTTATACATTTTTATGTTTAAAGTGCGGCGGGCATTTTCAGTATTTAAACTGCCGGTGAGAATAACATCAATAAACTGGTTCCTAAAGTAATCAAATTCTTCTTTCTTGCCTGTAAATGCAGCATGCATAGGGGTAACATTGAAATATCTGGTAAATAGCAGGTCTGTTTTTAACACATCCTGAATTTTTTTTGCGAGTTCAGTTTCTCCAAAACTAATCAAACCTATGTTTATTTTTTCGCCTTTGGCAGTGAGTTTTAAATAAACATCTACTGGATAGGTAAAAACTGAAGTTGAAAAAATAAGGGCAAGCGACAGTGGAATGAGTTTAAAAGATATAGGAGGTTTCAAGATTATTTTTTAAGTCTTTCTTTGGCCTGTTCTGCTTCTGGAGATTGCGGGTGATCTTTTATGATCTGCTCAAAAACCGCCTTTGCGTCAGCGGGTTTTTTAAGCTGTCTATAGCATAGTCCTGTTTTGAATTCAGCTGACACAACAAGTTCGCTTGCTGAAAACTGCTGTTTCATATTGTTGAATTCCTTTAAAGCTGAAGCAAAATCGTTTTTATTATAGTAAGAATCTGCCAGATAATATTGGGCATTTGAAGATAGTTCGCTGTCCGGGTATCTTTCCATAAAGGACCTGAATCCGACAATAGCTAAATCATACTTCCCTTTTGAATAATCGCTGTAAGAAAGTTTATATTGTTCCGACGGCGTGGTAATGGTCGGGGCCGCTCCGGAAAGCTGCTGGGAAAGAATGTCCATTCTCTGGCTGAAGCTGGAATGAATATCGTCCATTCTCTTGGAAAGCGACGACATATGAGTTTTATTATCGTCAAGTTTTTCCTTCAAAGCTTCCATGTTCTGGCCGATCTCATCCATTTTTAGGGACAGATCAGCCTGGTTTTTATTCATGGAACCTATCTGGAAACGCAGTTCTTCGATATCGTCACGAAGCTGGGCAAATTCATTCGAGGTGGCTATGCATCCTGAAAGAAGAGCCATTGGCAGGCAGTAAAGAATAACAAGTGAAATGGTATTTTTGAATTTATTTAACACCTTTTGTCCTTACTTTTGTGTCAGTATGGCGGTTGTAAGAGCAGTCAGGTGAATCCGGCGGGCCGACATTAGGCTTGACAGGTTTTTCCTTGCCGTAAGAAATCGTACCGATAAGGCCTGGATTAATGCCGAGGTTTATATAATATTCTCTTGTAACCTGGGCGCGTTTTTGCCCCAAGGCAAGATTATATTCATTTGTTCCGCATTCACAGCAATTTCCTTCGATAAGAACTTCCAATTCCTTATGGTCCTTTAGGTAACCGGCATTTTTTTGCAAGACCGCTCTTGCTTCCGGCGTAAGTTCGTAATTTTCATACCAAAAATATATTGATTTTAATTCAGGCGCCGCCTGAAATTCTGTTCCGCGGATAGAAGGCTCTTCTTTAGCTTCCGAAGGCTCAACCAGAGCCTGAATAACTTCCGGCGGCTTTTGAGGCTTCTTTGGGCAGCCCAGAAGGCCGAAAATTAAAAACAATCCTGAAAATAATACAATTTTTTTTGCGTTCATCTCTTTTTACCCCCCCCCAGCTTCAATTATCTCTCGATTAAGAATTCTACAAAATCCTACTCGTTTTGTCAATGTGTTTTTGTCAAAGGTTGTCAAAGTGTTTTCGATTAAAGTTTGTCTTTTAGCTGATTTAGTGGTATAATTACAACTATGAAAATGGTGTTTTTTGATGTGGAAACTACCGGGTTGAGCCCTACAAACGGGGATAGAATCTGCGAAATAGGCATCTTGTGCTGTGATAATTTCAAAATCAAGAAATCCTTTTCGAGCCTGGTTAACCCCCTCCAGCCCATTCACCCTGCAGCAAGCATGGTAAACAGAATAACCGACGAAATGGTAAAAGATGCCCCCCGTTTTCATGACCTTGCGGATAATATTTTAGAATTATTTTCCGATAGAATAATTGTCTGCCACAACGTGCCGTTTGACATGAAATTCCTCCAGCAGGAGCTTTCACTATTAAATAAACCCGCTCCTGATAACCCGGTAATGGACACACTGCTCCTGGCAAGGAAATTTTTTAAATTTCCTTCAAACAAACTGCAGAGCCTGGCGGATTATTATAAGATTAACCCAAAGAACAAACACAGGGCACTGGCAGATGTGTATACAACACGAAAACTCTTAATGCACTTTTTTGAACATTTTAATAAAAACGGAATAGATATTTACGAGTTCTACGGAAGATAAAGGGAATACCCCATAGTCTTCCAAGAGACTAACACGGGGTATTAAAGAGGTTGTAATGTTAATTGGGGTTATCTCAGACACGCACGACAATTTGCCTTTAATTGCCAGAACTGTAGATGTTTTTAATAAAAGAAAAGTGGACATTGTTTTGCATGCAGGGGATTTTGTCTCTCCCTTTACTTCTAAAGAATTCAAAAACCTAAAATCAAAGTTTGTTGCTGTTTTTGGAAATAATGACGGCGATAAAAAGATGCTAAGAGAAAAATTTAAAGATATCGGGACCATTCATGACAAATATTACGAAACAAACTTGGACGGCCGGCAGGTTTTGTTAATGCATGAACCCGATTCTATTGACGCTTTAATAGCATCACAGAAAAATGATATCATAATTTACGGGCACACGCACAACCCGGAAATAAAAACTACCGGAAAAACGCTTATAATCAACCCGGGTGAATGCGGCGGATGGCTTACCGGAAAATCCACAATAGCCCTATTGGAGCTTCCTTCCAAAAAAGTTGAACTAATAAAATTGTAAATACGAAAAGGAATATAAAAATGGAAAAGAAAAATTATTCAAAAACAGTTAATTTACCAAAAACCCAGTTTTCAATGAAGGCAAACCTTTCGGTGCTGGAACCAAAAATCCTGGCACTTTGGAACGAAAACAAAGTTTATGAAAAAATGCTCAAAAAAAGCGCAAACCAGTTCATTTTGCATGACGGCCCACCTTACGCAAACGGCGTTATCCACATCGGGCATGCTTTAAATAAAATATTGAAAGATATCGTAGTAAAATACAAATCAATGCGCGGTTTTTCCACCCCCTACGTTCCGGGATGGGACTGCCACGGGCTTCCTATCGAACACCAGTTATTCAAAACCCTCAAATTAGACAAAAGACAGATAGATAAAATCGAATTGCGTAAAAAAGCAAAAGATTTTGCCATGAAATTCGTCGATATACAAAGAGATGAATTCAAGAAGCTTGGAGTTTTCGGAGATTGGGGCCGTCCTTATCTTACTATGGCGCCAGAATATGAATCAACCATAATCCACATGTTCAAACAACTGGTAGAAAAAGATTATATTTACCGCGCAAAAAAACCGGTTTATTGGTGCACTCACTGCGAAACAGCCCTGGCGGACGCCGAAGTGGAATATGCAGACCACATTTCCCCTTCAATTTTTGTAAAATTCAAAGTAATTGAATATACTCCGGCACTAAAAGCAAAAAATCTTCCTGAAAATAGTTCCATAGTAATCTGGACCACAACACCCTGGACCCTTCCTGCAAACGTTGCATTGTCTTTTGCGGCTGAAGAAAATTACGTATTTATAAAAACAGGGGATGAACACATGGTGATCGCAGAAAAACTTCTTAAATCAGTTACTGAAAAAATAGGCCTCACAAATTATGAAGTTACCAACCTCGTTTTCAAAGGAAAAGATTTTGAATACATAAAATGCAAAAACCCTCTTATTGACAGCACTTCTACAGGCATTCTTGCTGATTTTGTCAGCCTGGAAGACGGCTCAGGCATTGTGCACAACGCTCCCGGCCACGGACAGGAAGATTATGTTGTCGGACTAAAATATAATCTCCCCATTCTTTCACCAGTTGACGATAAAGGCGCATTCACAAGTGAAGTTCCTGAATTCTGCGGGCATAGGGTTTTTGCAGCAAACCCGATGATCACCAAGAGGTTAAAAGAAATCGGCGCCTTGCTGAATGAAACAGAAATAACTCACTCGTACCCGCACTGCTGGAGATGCAAACATGCTGTAATCTTCCGAGCAACTTATCAATGGTTTATGAACGTTGACCTGCAGGGTTTGCGCAAAAAACTGTTAAACTCGGTAAAAGACGTTAAATGGATTCCGGAGTACGGTATTAAAAGAATCACGGGAATGCTTGAAAACCGCCCAGATTGGTGTTTGTCAAGACAAAGATACTGGGGTTTGCCAATCCCCGCGATTAAATGCGAAAAATGCGAAGATGTTTCTTTAAATCCGACAGTTATAGAAAAATTTGAAAAATATACCAAAACAGAGAGTAGTGATTGCTGGTTTTCCAGGCCTATTGAAGATTTCCTTCCTTCAGGGTACAAATGTAAGTGCGGCAATGACAAATTTAAAAAGGAATCCGATATTTTTGATGTCTGGTTCGAATCCGGCGGATCGCACGAAGTAGTTTTATCTGACAAATCAAACTGGCCGGCTGATATGTACCTTGAAGGAAGCGATCAGCACAGAGGTTGGTTCCAGCTTTCATTGATCCCTTCAGTCGCTTTACACGGTAAAGCGCCTTTTAAAGAAGTACTTACCCATGGCTTTGTTGTTGACGCTGAAGGAAAGAAAATGTCTAAATCGCAGGGAAATGTGATCGCTCCACAGGAAATAATGAAAAGTTTCGGGGCAGAAATTTTGCGCCTGTGGGTAAGTTCCAGCGATTACAGCGAAGATATAAGAATTTCAAAAGAAATTATCGAACGGCTTGTCGAAACTTACAGGAAAATAAGAAACACCGTCCGCTTTATAATCGGCAATTTATGCGACTATGACGCCAACAGCAACAAAATAAAATACGAGGACCTGCTTGAGCTTGATAAATATATGCTTTTGCGCCTTCAACAGTTAAATAAAGACGTTACAAAAGCCTATGACAGTTACGAATTCCATAGTGTTGTCTCGCTCGTGAATAATTTCTGTGTCCTTGATCTTTCAGGTTTTTATTTAGACATCCTTAAAGACCGGCTCTACACTTATCCCGCTGATTCCAAAGAAAGACGCTCAGCGCAAACTGTTCTTCAGGAAATTCTAATCACCATGCTGAAACTTATTTCCCCCATTCTTTCATTCACAGCTGAAGAAGCCTGGCAGACTTTAAGACAGGAGTCAAAGAATATCAGCGAAGCATCAGCAAGCATTTATATGGAAACAATTCCAGAACCAAAAACAGAATTGATGAATGAAACCATTGAAAAAAATTGGAAAAAAATCATGGAAGTTCGCGATAAAGCCAATATGGAACTTGAAAGCGCAAGAAAATCGGCGCTTATCGGAGGCTCCTTAGAAGCAAAACTTGTTATTGAAACCGATAATGAATTATTGGAACTATTAAAAAAATATCAGAAAGATTTGCCTGCCATACTGATTGTATCACAACTTGAATTGAAACCGATTAGTGAGGGTTTGAAAATTACGGTATCTCATGCCGAAGGCAAGAAATGCCCGAGATGCTGGAACTGGTCAACTGAAACCGCTGCGGAAGATTTATGCCCGCGGTGTAAGGATACTATTGCAAAGCTTATTTAACGCTAAAAAATATCAACACCAAAGAGGGTAATATTGCCTTAACCCGTAAATTAAGATATAATTATAATTAATGAAACATTTGAAATATAGCTGTCCCGTTATTCTTCTTATTGTCATTCTTGATCAGCTAACCAAGTTTTTTATAAGAAAAAACTTTTTCCTCTACCAGTCAAAACCGGTCACATCCTTTCTATCCTTGACCTATATACATAATACCGGCATGGCGTGGGGTTTTTTTCAGAACCAGGCTTATTCAAATGTTGCATTCATTTTTATTATGATCGCCATACTCGCCTGTTTCATCATTTATTACAATAAACTTATTGAATTTGGCGGTCGAGCGGCTGAAATTGCAATTACACTGGTTTTTGCCGGAGCTTTTGGAAACCTGATAGACAGAATTTTTCTGGGAAATGTAATAGATTTTATTGATTTCCATTTTTTCCCCGTTTTTAATGTCGCAGATTCGTCCATTTCAATCGGCGGCGCAATACTTTTCATTTCTTTTTTTATTAAAAGGAAATCTTAACAATTATGTGCCCTGAACTTTTCAATTTAGGCCCTTTGTCAATTAAAACTTATGGATTTTTTGTAGCCCTGGGATTTGCAGCAGCTATTTACTATTTGAGCAGGCAGGCCGCAAAACAAGCGTTAAGCGTAGAAACCATATTAGACCTGGGGCTCTATATTCTTCTAAGCGGTTTAATAGGCGCCAGGGCCATCTATGTCGCGCTGAACTGGGGATTCTATAGAAGCAACCTCCTGGAAATATTTTTCATTTGGTCCGGCGGCCTTGTGCTTTACGGCGGCGTGGTTACAGCTTTTATTGCCGTTTTCTTTTATTTGCGAAAGAAAAAATATGACATTTTGAAATTTGCGGATCTATTTTCCCCCGCATTTTTTTTAGGCCTGGCTATCGGCAGAATAGGATGCCTTTGCGCCGGGTGCTGTTACGGAAGGCCAACAACCGGCTTTTGGGGTATTGTGTTTTCTAACACGAAGGCTTTTGCACCGTTAAATATAAAATTAGTCCCCACGCAAATTTTAGAATCATTGTTCAGTTTTATTGTCTTTGTGTTCACTCATTATTTAAACAGAAAAAAAATATTCAACAGCCAGACTTTTTTTACTGCTATCATAATCTACAGCTTATGGAGATTCTTTATTGAATTCTTCAGGGGAGACGACAGAGGGCCGATGATTTTTAACCGTTTGTATCCGTCGCAATTTATTTCGATACTTTTCTTGGTTATATCATCTGTCAGCTTATATTACTTATGGAAAAAGAACTTACGGCAATACCCGGGGCAAGAATAGATTCTTTTCTTGCCGCTAATTACCCTGATTTTTCAAGAAATTACTTCAAACAGCTCATAAAAGAAAAAGCTGTGCTTATCAACAGCCGGGCAACTGAACCTTCTTATAAACTGCGTGAAAATGACAAGGTCAGCATCATTTTCCCAGCAACAACAAAAACCGATTTTTCAAAATGCCCGCTGGAAATAATCTACGAAGACGATTCGTTTATTGCAATAAACAAACCCTTTGGTATAAGCGCGCATCCTGTTTTTGGGCGTTCCGGGCGCGCTGTTAAAATACAGGAACCGACGATTTCAGATATAATCTCCGCCCAGAGGAATAATTCAAAAATAGACCGTTCGGGGCTCGTTCACCGCCTGGATAAAGATACTTCTGGGCTGATGATAATTGCAAAAACACCTGCCGCTCAGTATAACATAATGAAACAGTTTATGCACAGGTCTGTAGAAAAAATATACCTAGCGCTGGTTCATGGCATATTTATTGAAAAAAATGGAAGCATCGATGCGCCTTTAGCAAGAGATTTCCGGGACAGAAAAAAGTTTACAATCGGATTCGGGAGAACGGCAATGACTCATTTCAAAGTAAAAGAAGCTTTTAAGGATAACACTTTTCTGGAAGTCCACCCTTTAACCGGAAGGACCCATCAGATAAGAGTTCATTTAAATTCAATAGGGCGCTCAATTTTAGGCGACAAGGTTTACTATAGTTTTGAATCAAAAAATGAATCAGAAAAACTCAACATTTCCCGGCAGATGCTTCACGCCTGGAAACTTACTATTATGCACCCAAAAACTAAAAAAGAAATACAATTAAGCGCAAAATTACCAGCCGATTTTTCAAAAGCTTTGAAATTATTAAAAAAATCTGCTGCAATTGCATTATGTATTTTTTCTTTGGCATTGTTTTCAAATATTTCTGTTGTTGCCGCAACAACAGCTAAAAAGAAAACCGCAAGCCCTGCACCAGCGGGAAACAAAAAATTAAAATCTCTTGAAATTCAAATAATACAATTAAGCGATGATTTGGCAAACGTTGAAGATTCTTTCAAGGTTTTATCCGATAACCAGCAAAAATTATACGACGATCAGGCGGATTCAAAAAACCGCGTAAGGGAAACTAACCTTGCGGTAATCGAACTTAACAGGAAGCTGACCGAACTGCAGGCTCAATTTGACCAATTTAAAACAGATTTTAAAATGCAAAAAGTTACGGGCCAGGACAAAAAAAATGCCGAGCAAACCAGGGAATCAAATAACCCGCAGCCCGCTTTAACCCAGGACACTGCAGACAAACTAGCCGGGTTGCAGACAGCTGTAGAGCTTTTAAAAAAAGAATTAAGCTCGATACAGGAAAGAATGGGAATTGCAAAAGCTCAGACAACGCTGGAACCGGAAAATGCAAATAGGGATAAAATCAAAAAAATGCTGACTTCCCCCTGGGCAGGAGCTGTTGCCTTAGGAGTATCAATCCTGACACTGCTTATAGTAATAATCCCGATAATCGCAAACTAATAGTAAAGAGGCCTGAAATGAACGTCATGGAAGCGATTAAAAACCGCAGGAGTATTAGAAAATATCAAAACAAGCCTGTTGAGAAAGAAAAACTTAATTCTGTCCTTGAAGCAGCCCGCCTGGCTCCATCAGCACGAAACCGGCAAGAATGGCAGTTTATCGTAGTTCAAGATAAACAAACAAGGGAAAAATTATCCATAGCCGCAAATAATCAGGCATTTGTTTCGGAAGCGCCGGTAGTAATAGCCTGCTGCGGCCTGGATGACGGATATTTAATGCGATGCGGACAGCCAGCTACCACAGTAGATTTATCTATTGCAATTGATCATATGACGCTAAAAGCTGTAGAAGAAGGCCTGGGATCCTGCTGGATTGGCTCATTTTATAAAGATGAAGTAAAAAAAATACTGGGTATTCCAAAAGACATTCAGGTTGTTGAACTTCTCACACTCGGTTATCCCGCAGAAAATCCGGATACCCGGGACAGAAAAAACCTGGAGGAAATTGTGCGCTGGGATAAATGGTAACCCTTCCGAGGATTTGTTTTGCATTTCTATTTTCAAAATTATATAATTAAAACATGAAAGATGAAATTTTTATTGCAGGAGCAGGCGGCCAGGGAATTTTAGCCTTGGGAAAAATACTTGCGGAATCTGCCGTAGAGCAGGGTAAGTTCGTAACTTTTTACCCAAGTTACGGCGCAGAGATCCGGGGCGGAACAACCAACTGCACTGTAATAATCTCTGATGAAGAGATAGGTTCTCCGACAATCAGCTGCGCTAACTCGCTGATTATCATGAATACCCCCTCGTTAGTTAAGTTTCTGCCCAAGCTTACAAGTAACGGAGTGTTGATAATAAATTCTTCCTTGATCGATATTTCACAAGAAGCCCGGGATTTGAAAAATAGAATTTCAGGAATATTTCAAATTCCAGCTACGGCTATTGCCCAGGAACTTGGCGATATACGCTGTGCGAATATGGTAATGCTTGGAGCCTATACAGGCGTGAAAAAAATTATTTCGTCTGACAGCGTATCCAAAGCGATAAATAACACTTTTTCCAAGAAACCTGAACTTGTTAAATTAAACATAGAAGCCTACAAAAAAGGAATTTCAGGAGTAAAACCCCTATGACAATTCGAAAAGCAAGAGTTCAGGATGCGCCTTCAATGCACAAATTAATAAATTCTTATGCTGATAAAAAGTTAATGCTTTCCAAAGCGCTTAGCGAGATTTATGACCACTTATCTGACTTCTTTGTTGTAGAAGAAAACAAAAAGATAGTCGGGTGCTGCGGGCTTCACGTAACCTGGGAAGATTTAGCTGAAATACGTTCTTTAGCTGTTGACACTAAAACCAAAGGCAAGGGTTATGGAGTCAAGCTTATGAAAACCTGCCACAAGGAAGCAAAAAAACTCGGCGTTAAAAACGTATTTGCTCTCACGCTTATACCGGAATTCTTTAAGAAACTCGGCTATCACGAAGTTTCAAGAGACAAATTGCCCCACAAGGTCTGGACAGACTGTATTAAATGCCCTATTTTCCCCGACTGTAACGAAGTCCCCCTAATGAAACAACTCTAAAAAAATCCTGAATCCTTTCTTTATCCCTGGCATCTAACCTTTGAAGTTGATGACTTTGCTTATAAAATCACCGAAAAAATAGGTATTGATTCCCTGCAGATAAAAAATCAACTGCGCAATTACAAGGTTGGTTTTGACAAGAAAGCTGAAGAACTTACTTTTGGATAACTTTTTCCAATTTTCTGTGCGAAAGGTGGCGCTTCACAAACCAGACAACACCTGCTAATATAATGATAATAATTACAGCATCCACCAGATGCATCCATCTGCCTAACTTATCTTTTAGCAGCATTTCCCACTCAAGAAAAGTGCCTGCCCTTTTGCCGAATTCATAGCCAATATAAGAAAGAAGAAAACACCACGGGAACGAACCGATAAAAGTATAAAATATAAATTTAATAAATGGAACCCTGCCAATTCCGGCAGGCAATGAAATAAAAGTCCTGATAACGGGCAGCATCCTGCTGATAAATGCTGAAAGCTGGCCATATTTAGCAAACCACCTGTCAGCGTTGTCCATATCGTGCCTGGAAATCAATATATATTTGCCATATTTTTCAAGAAAAGGCCTGCCGCCCCAAACACCAGCAACATAAGCTATAATTGAACCTATTACACAGCCGAAAGCTCCCGCCGCTGATACATAAACAAGCGCCATCCAGGGGCCACAAACTGATGTAAACCTTCCGGTAGCTACAAGGTATCCGGAAAAAGGCATAATAATTTCGCTTGGAAGCGGAATGCACGCGCTTTCAATGCACATAGCGGCAATGATTCCGTAGTAACCTGTTGCTGAAATTAAAGCAACAATAATCCCGCCTAAATATTTAACAAGCTTCTCAATCATAATAATCCTTTAATTTGTTATTGGCCATATTAAATCCAGAATGACAAAATAGCAAGTTTTTTAAGAATTGTCAAAAAAATACATCAAAACGTATTGTATCATATGGTGTGGACTGGTGGAATTGGTGTTAGTGTAGTCTGACACCATTTTCTTATTTTTCAAAATTAGCGGGCGATAATCTTAGTTGCATCTTTCTAAAGTCTATCGCTACCCTGAAGTTTTCTAATAGCATACTGTTAATAAAGCCGTCTATCTCAATGGGTTTATCCATTTTTTTTAGTTTCTTTGCTTTTGTTTCATTATTAATTAATTGTAATGATTCAACTTAGGGCAATGACGCTAACCAGCGCGGAGCAGTTACAATCAGAATTTTGTTATCATTGTTTTTGATGTATTTGAACACATTTTTTGTATTTACTAACTGAACTGCGGGAATTTTTAATTCGTTCTGGAACTTGATCAGATTTTTTGACACGCTTTCATCCGAATATTTTGTTTCAACCAATAACATTGGATTATTATTTTCAGTAATTAGGAAATCCACTTCTTCTTTGTCCTTATTACGGATATAGTGAAGGTTAAATTTCCCGTAACCGTGCTCATTCCAGGAATACATGCACCTTAACAGTTCCAGCGCAATCATATTTTCAAACTTATAGCCTTCAATCTTTATTTCGGTATAATTATATAAGTATAACTTTTTCTCTTTAAGAATTGCCCGGGCTATTCTTTTTGTCCAGGGACTTATCCTGAATGTAAGATAAAACTTTTCAAATAAATTTAACCAATCTTTTATGCTGACATAACTAACCTGCGTGTCGCTAACCAGATTATTCACTGAAAGCGGGCTGCCTATTCGTGAAGGTAACAACGAAAATAATATTTCAATATCGTCGACTTTCTTTACTTCTGTTAAACTCCTTATATCTTCCCTTAATAACTGCGCTAAATAGGTTCTAGACCATCTATTAAGAAACGTTTTGCTGCTTTTTATGAATGGTTCAGGAAATCCGCCAAAATTACAAAGCATATCCCACTTATCCTGGCTGGGATTAATCTCATTAATATCAAATTCGTTAATTGGATTTTTGATAAAGCTTTCAATATTCCGCCTCTTTTTACTCAATTCAGCCAGTGTCAGTGGCAGCAAATGTAACTGAAAATACCTGCCTGCTAAAGAATCACCGCCTTTTTGAAACAAATCCAACCGGCCACTGCCTGAGATAATGAATCTATAATCTGTTGAAAACTGGTCATAAATACCCTTTAAATAATTTTTCCAGTTTTTATATTTATGTATTTCATCAAGAATTATTAGCGGAGCCGACTCATCTACCCTGTTTATGGTTTCAAAAAAAGCAGGATTCTGTAGTAATTTCTTTTTATTTTCAATAATGTCCCAGTTAAAATATACATTATTTTTAAATTCCTTTGCTATTTCTTTAGTAAATGTGGTTTTACCTACCTGTCTTGGCCCTGACAAAAATATCATTTGCTTTCCTGATGCTAGTTCCTGCCATAAATCTAAATATAAGGTTCTTTTTATCATGTGTCTATTTTATACAACTATATTAAAAAAGTCAAGACTAATTTATTGTTAACCATAAAATAGTCGGATTAAACTTATTCGGCTCAGACAGCAAACTTGCTCTGATGAAGCCGAGATACTGTTTAATCGCTTCTGACATAAATTAAGAAGGCAGTTTCAATCGACAAACGGTTAAAAACGAGGTATAATTATGCGCAGAAGCAGGACCTCGAACGAATTTTTTTATTTTTAAGGCTTAAGCGGTGGAAAAAATAATATGGGTAAAATTGAAGAAATACTACAATTAAAAGTTTTAGAGAGGAGAAAATAGCTATGAGTAAAATACTTTTAGGAGTAATTTGCGGGTTAGTTTTCGGGATAATTGATGTTTTGATAATGATTCCGCTTAAATACGAGAATAATCGCAAGAGAAACGAGGCAATGGCCGCTGCTTTTGTTGAGCGATTTATGATTGGTTTTTTGATTCCAAATGTAGACATGGGGATTCATCCGGCTTTGGCAGGCCTGTTGTTAGGAGTTGGTTTGAGCATACCTTCAGCTATTATTACCAGAGCTTATGCGCCGATAATCGGAATTGGGGTAGTCGGAAGTGTAATTATTGGATTTATTGTTAAGTAAAAATAATCAATTTAACTTAAAAAACAGTAAAAACGGCAACTTAATACGGAGGGTTGACATTTGTCGATTTTAAGTATAATATATTGGTCGAAACTAGGGTATCCAGGAGGTAATATACTCCGTACTCTTTCAAGCGAGTAACACGGAGTATTGAGGAGGTAATATATGGAAGTCGTGGTAAAAAAAGATTACGATGAGATAAGCAAGCTGGCTGCAAAAATGATTGCAGATGTCATTAAATCAAAAACTAAACCAGTCCTTGGTTTCCCCACAGGCAGCACTCCTATCGGGACCTACAAAGAACTTATCAGGCTTCATAAAGAAGAAGGGCTTGACTGGTCGAAAGTTTCAACTTTCAACCTTGACGAATACGTAGGACTGGAACCTAAACACGACCAGAGTTGTTACTATTTCATGTGGGAAAACCTTTTCAAACACATTAACATAAGAAAAGAATCCATTCACGCTCCCAACGGCGTTGCAAAGGATATCGTTGCATTTTGCAAATGGTACGAGGATGAAATAATAAAAACCGGCGGAATTGATGTACAACTTTTAGGCATCGGCGGAAACGGGCATATTGCATTTAATGAGCCGGGCTCATCGCTAGGGTCACGGACCAGGATAAAAACACTCGCCAAAGAAACAATCAAAGACAATGCAAGATTCTTTAAAACTTCGGATGAAGTCCCTAAATATGCAATTACAATGGGGATCGGCACAATCATTGAAGCAAGGGAACTAATTCTGCTTGCGAATAAGGAAACAAAAGCAGACGCCATTTCAAAAGCAATTGAGGGACCGATTACTGCAATGGTACCAGCTACGGTTGTCCAGATGCACCCCAGGACAACAATTATTGTTGATAAACCGGCGGCCAGCAAACTGACAAGAGAATATATTGCAGAACCAAGAGTTCTCAAAACAACAAAAACAAACTAAAAAGGAAAATTTAGGAGGATAGAGATGAGCTGCGTAAATGTATTTGAAGATAAAGGTTTTAGCAAGTTATTGCCGATTGTTTACACAAGAGCCACATTTGAACTGCGCTGCGGTATTGATCTTTTAATCAACAAAATTGAAAGACAGTACAAAGGCACCACAATTAATCTTTTTTGCAGGGAGTACCTTGCGGACGTTCTTGAAACAAAATATTCACATTCCGTAAATAAATGCGAATGTTCGGGAGATGGCAGCCTTTTTATTAACGGAAGAGCGCTTTTGAATTCACAGATTCCTTTAAAGGGCCCGGAAGAAGCGGGAGTAACAAAGGATGGTTCTATTGTTTATATTCGTTTAAACAAATTCAACTGCGAAAAAATTAATCCGGAGATTTTGCTTGGCAGCGACCCGCTGGCAAAACTTGCAGACATAAAAAAAGTTGAAGTAACAGATATCCCGATGATTAATTACACTTGGGAAGTTTTCCAGTATAATCCGGGACAACTTAAAATCGATTATAATAGTTATACCGGCGGCAAAGGCAAAATAGAAGGAAAGGTTTATGAAGGCTCTTATCTGCTTAATCCTTCGCAGATTTTTATTGCAAAAGGCGCCAGCGTTTATCCCGGCTGTGTGCTTAACGCAGAAGACGGCCCAATCTACATCGACGAAGATGCAGTCCTTCAGCCCGGGGCAGTAATTGAAGGCCCTCATTTCACCGGCAGAAAATCCATTATCCGCATAGGAGCAAAAATCCGCACAGGTTCCACTATAGGCGAGGTTTGCAGAGTCGGCGGAGAAGTTGAAGACTCAATTATCCAAAGCTATTCAAATAAACAACATGATGGTTTCCTGGGACACGGCTATTTGGGAAGCTGGTGCAACCTGGGCGCCTGCACGAATAACAGCGACCTTAAAAATAATTACGGAAACGTAAAAGTATATGTGGAAGGAAAATTAATGGACAGCGGATCCATGTTCGTAGGCCTTACCATGGGAGACCATTCCAAATCCGGTATCGGCACTACATTTAACACCGGCACGGTAGTCGGCATTATGTGCAACATTTACGGCGAAGGCCTGCCGCCGAAGTTCATCCCCTCATTTTCGTGGGGCGGAGCCAAGGGAATGGTAGAATACAAAGCTGATAAAGCCATTGAAGTTGCAGAAAAAGTTATGGGCAGAAGAAAAGTAAAAATTACCCCGGAAGAAAAGAAACTTTACTCAGCGCTTTACGAGATGACAAAAGTTGAAAAAACTTACGCTATATCCTCAAAAGAATAGTTGATTTATAGATTATTAATTTCTATAATCGGGATGTTATGGCACTAAAACCTACGCTTAGGAATCTTTTTATGGACAAGGAATTTACAGAAAAAGTAAATTTCCTGAAAAATATTCCTATTTTTGAAGGCTTAAGCAATTCAGCCCTGGGAAAAATTACCGGGATTATATATTCAAAAAAATATCCCGCTGACGAGCTGATTTTTGAAGAAGGAAAGGTTGGGAAAGCCCTGTTTATTATTTATGACGGTGAAGTGGCCATAACCAAAGCATCCAATGGCGCTGAAGCAAAAGTGATCGCAACACATCAAAAAGGCGCATTTTTCGGTGAGATGGCGCTTCTGGAAGAACTTCCCCGCTCAGCCACAACAAAAACTACAAAAGAAACAACACTCTTCCTTATATATAAAGTAAAGTTTGACTGGTTTATAGAAAAAGACCCGCGGGTCGGGTTAAAAATAATACACAACATTGCAAAAGTTCTCAGCGCCCGCCTTCGTGAAACCAGCAACTTTTTTTCGAAAACATTGTGACCAACATAAAAATCTATAAAACAATAGGGCTTCTGCTGGTAATCGGCATAATTGTCTGGTTTGTTTACGCAATCAACAGCATTTTGATGCCTTTTGTTTTGTCTGCTGTTTTAGCTTACCTGCTTTCGCCTCTAGTAAACTTTTTTGAAACAAAAGGCCTGAAAAGAATAGTATCGGCCCTTATTTTGTATTCGATATTTCTTATCGTATTTATTGGCAGCTGCATAATTTTGATTCCTCAGATTTTTAAAGAAGTTTCCATTTTAAGCAACAACCTGCCGGAATATACCAGCAGTATTAAAGGTTCCATCTACTCCATGCAGCAAACCCTGGAAGCAAAATACCCGATAATAAAACAAAAAGGAATATTCGATTCAACAATAAAAAACACGGAACAATTTTTAAACACTGAAACCTCAAGAATTCCCGAATATCTTGCTGCTGTGTTTTCAATGCTTTCAATTTTTGTACTTATACCGTTTATCACTTTCTTTTTTCTGCTGGAAGGCAAAGCCGGCATAGACTTTGTGTTTCAAAAAATACCCCCAAGGTACACTGAAACTATTTTAAGTTTAATCTGCGAAATAGACGAAGTGCTGGGTAATTTTTTCCGCGGCCAGTTTATAGAATCGTCCTGCGTAGGCGTTCTTTCAATAATAGGATTGCTTATCCTTGGCGTTGATTATGCCGTGCTGATCGGAATAGTAGCGGGCATGGCAAATATGATCCCCTACCTGGGCCCTTTTGCAGGGGCGATACCCGCGCTGATTATTGGCTTCATTAAATTTCAGAATATATCCATACTAATAAAAGTTGTAGCCATGTTCTCAATAGTTCAATTCATTGATAATAATTTAATTCAGCCGATAATATTGAGCAAAGGCGTAAACCTGCATCCGGTTACTGTAATATTTGCCATAATGGCAGGTGCGCAGGTTGCAGGAGTCATCGGAATGTTCCTTTCCGTGCCTATTGTCTGCATTATAAAAGCCACCTTCATGATCTTAATTCACCGCAAAGACCTGATATAATGATTAACCGCAGCCCTGACGGGAAACATCCCCTGATACATAATTCAAGCTATATACACCCCACAGCTGTAATTATTGGTAATGTAAAAATCGGCAAGCACGTGTTTGTCGGCCCCGGAGCTGTAATCAGGGCAGACGAATCAAAAAGCTCAATATTTATCGAAGCTAATTGCAATGTTCAGGATAACGTTATTATACATTCATTAAGCGGATGCAAAGTTCAAATAGGCAAAAATACATCACTGGCTCACGGCTGTATTGTCCACGGCCCGTGCAAAATAGGAAAAATGTGCTTCATCGGTTTTGGTTCTGTAGTGTTTGATGCTGTTATTGAAGATAAGGCTGTTTTAAAACATCTTGTAGTAGTTGAAAACGCGCATATTCCATCAAAATGTACTGTTGACAACAGAAACAAAATTGATTCATCCACAAATCTAAGCGCATTAAAACCATCATCAGGTAAAACCGAACGATTTGTAACAACTGTACTTAAAACCAACAAAAGCTTATTAAAAGGTTACAAAAAATCCGAAAAAAATAAGTAATTGAGAGTATTTTTGTTGCTTTGTTTTGTTTCTTTTGATAAAATTAGTTTCCAATTTTAATTAGTAATTATTTATTTACAATTCAAGGAGGATTTATGGTTTTAGCAAAAAGAATGAATTTAATCAGCCCTTCACCTACGCTTGCAATTACGGCAAAAGCCAACAAAATGAAAGCAGAAGGAATCAATGTCATCGGTTTTGGCGCAGGCGAGCCTGATTTTGATACACCGGCGAACATAAAGGAAGCCGCAAAAAAAGCCATTGATTCGGGATTTACAAAATACACGCCTACTTCCGGAACAAAAGAACTAAAAGAAGCTGTCTGTAAAAAATTCAAAAATGACAACAACCTGGATTATACACCTGAACAAATACTTGTATCCTGCGGAGCAAAACATTCCATTTTTAATATCATCTTCGCTTTGTGCGACGACGGCGATGAAGCAATCATCCCCTCGCCCTACTGGGTCAGCTATCCTGAAATGGTGCGCGCTGCCGGAGGCAGGCCTGTATTTATAAAAACAACCCAAAACAATAATTTTAAAATAACTCCGGAACAACTTGAAAAAGCAATAACATCAAAAACAAAAATCCTTATTTTAAACTCACCTTCAAACCCTACAGGAATGATTTATTCTGAACCCGAACTCAAAGCTTTGGCAAAAGTTATTGTCTCTAAAAACATTTACTGCATTTCCGATGAAATTTATGAAAAATTGGTTTATGACAATCAAAAACATATAAGCATAGCGGCTTTTGATGAAAATATCCGAAGGCTTACCCTGGTTGTTAACGGTGTTTCAAAATCCCATTCTATGACCGGCTGGAGAATCGGCTACTGTGCCGGCCCTAAAGAAATCATCCAGGCCATGTCAAACTTACAGGACCACTCAACTTCAAACCCGGCTTCAATTTCCCAGGCGGCGGCAGTAGAAGCATTAACTGGGCCTGCGGACAGTTTCAAAATCATGTTTGATGCATTTGTGAAAAGAAGAAATATAATGGTTACTGGCCTGAATTCAATAAAAGGAATAAAATGCCTGAAGCCGCAGGGCGCTTTTTATGTTTTCCCTGACATTTCAGAACTGCTTAAAAAAAATTATAACGGTAAAACCATAGGAAATTCGCTTGCTTTGACAGAGTTATTGCTGGAAAATGCAAAAGTCGCAGTGATCCCTGGAAGTGTTTTCGGCGAAGACAACGCGATAAGGTTATCCTATGCTGTTTCAGACAAAAATATCTCTGAAGGCTTGGATAGAATCAAAAAGTTCGCGAACGCGGTTCGCTAATTTGAATTTGCTCTAAAAATATGATATTTTGTTAAGCAGTTAAGGGGATGAAAATGATAAAATTTAATAAACGCAAAAACACGCTGGAACAGACAGAGTTTTACTATCAGCTTCAGGATGTTGAAGAACCAAAACTTTATCATGATGTTTTTACCTATGGCGAAGTTCCGAAAATTACATTCAATTACCGGCTGGTTCCGATGGATCCCCCTGAAAATATCTGGATTACGGATACAACTTTCCGTGACGGCCAGCAAAGCATGGCTCCGTTTAAAGTTGAACAGATTGTAGCTCTCTACGACATGCTCCACCGCCTGGGAGGCAAAAAAGGCATAATAAGACAGTCAGAATTTTTTCCCTATACACCGAGAGACCGGGAAGCAATAGAAAAATGCCTTGCAAAAGGCTACAAATACCCGGAAATCACCGGCTGGATCCGCGCTACTGAAAATGATTTTAAGCTTATAAAACAATTGGGTTTAAAAGAAACCGGAATTCTCACATCGTGCTCTGACTACCATATATTTTTAAAACTCAAGAAAACAAGAAAACAGGCGCTGGCAGACTATTTAAAAATCGTCAGTTCCGCGCTGGAAATGGGAATTATACCCAGATGCCACTTTGAAGATATTACCCGGGCGGATTTTTACGGTTTCGTTATCCCCTTCGCGGAAGAACTTATGAAACTTTCAAAACAGGCAAAAATGAAAATTAAAATCCGTCTTTGCGATACGCTGGGCCTGGGTGTCATCCACGCCGGTGCTTCCCTGCCGAGAAGCGTTCACGGAATCGTCCATGGTTTATCCCACCTGGCGGAAGTTCCCTCTGAATGGCTTGAATGGCACGGCCACAATGATTTTTACCGGGCTGTAAGCAATGCAACTGCAGCCTGGCTTTATGGCTGCTCTTCAGCAAATGGTTCAATGTTAGGCATCGGAGAAAGAACCGGCAATACACCTATCGAAGGCTTGATTATGGAGTATATTGGTTTAAGAGGCGCTAGAAATGGAATAGATACAACTGTAATTACGGAAATTGCAGAATATTTTGAAAAAGAAATCGGTTACAAAATCCCGCACAATCAGCCTTTAGTCGGTGAAAATTTTAATAAAACCTTTGCTGGAATACATGCTGATGGTTTATTGAAAAATAAGGAAATTTATACTATATTTGACACCGAAAAGATTCTTAAAAGGCCGATTGAGGTCGGCATTACGGATAAATCAGGAGTTTCCGGCATATCTTATTGGCTGAACCACCATTTAAAACTGCCCAAAAATAAAAAAATAGAAAAAGATAGCCCTGTGCTTTTAGAAATCAAAAAGTGGATTGACGATCAGTACCTTAAAGGCAGGGTTACTTCTATTTCCGATACGGAAATGGCAGAAATTTCAAAAAAATATTTTCCCGAATATGTTTGCAAGTAACCTAAGTAGAGGGCTGGGTGAAATTTAAACATTCTTTAAGAGTAAAAATCCTCGCCTTATTTTCTCTTGCCGTTTTAATACCCATTTTAATTGTAAGCTGCAAAAGAATCTTGCGGGTGCTATTGACAAGGCACTTGGGCCCGATACAACTGATTATGTAACCAAGCCTTTTGATATAGAACGGGTATTAGAAAAAGTAAAAAATATTTTGGTATAATGGTATTGTAATTAAACAAAAACAGCCCTGCTTGAGAACATAGCCGGGTGGAGAGGAGTCCTATGGCTAAACAAAAGATTTCTGAATTACAAATTGAAAGGCTTAAATTTAAACCCGTGCTTCCATCAGCTTTAAAAGGCGGGCCCGTATCTGTAAAACCAAAATCAGGCAAACCAACCCAAAGCATTTCTGACCAGGAAACAGTAAATAAGCTATTTCCTCATACTTATGGCATGCCGGTAGTTGCTTTTGTAAAAGGTAAAAATCCTGCTATAGCAAAAAAAACAGTTAGTATCGGAGTTGTGCTTTCCGGCGGACAGGCACCCGGCGGACACAATGTAATAGCCGGCCTTTTTGACAGCCTGAAAAAAGCAAATCAAAAAAACAAACTTATCGGTTTCCTGGGAGGGCCTTCTGGTATCTTAGAAAACAAATTCAAGGAAATAACCGCGCCCTTTCTTGCTGATTACAGGAACACCGGTGGTTTTGACATTATCCAGTCCGGAAGAACGAAAATAGAAACTCCGGAACAACTTGAACAAACAAAGAAAACGCTGATTGATAACAAAATTGACGCGCTTGTTGTAATTGGCGGCGACGATTCAAACACTAATGCAGCGCTTCTTGCTGAATATTTTAAAAAAGAAGGCCTCAATACCAGCGTTATCGGAGTTCCTAAAACGATTGACGGAGACCTCAAAAATGAGCATATTGAAGCATCGTTCGGGTTTGATACTGCCACAAAAATTTACGCAGAACTTACAAGCAATATTTGCCGAGATGTAAACTCAGCTAGAAAATATTGGCATTTCATACGCCTGATGGGCAGGAGCGCTTCCCACATCGCGCTAGAAGTAGGTTTGAAAACCCAGCCAAACATCTGTCTTATTGGTGAAGAAGTCCGTGAAAATAATCTAACGCTTTCCCAGCTGGTTGATTCAATAGCCGGAATAGTTGCTAAACGCGCAGAAGTTAAAAAGAATTTCGGCGTGGTGCTTGTTCCTGAAGGGCTGATTGAATTTATTCCGGAAATGAAGGAACTTATTTCAGCCTTGAATGACACTCTGGCTGATAATGAATCCCAGTTAAATGGCCTGGTATCTTTAGAGGAAAAAAAAATATTCGTATGTTCGAAACTACCCGAGAAGCTTTCTAAACTAATGAAATCATTACCGGATAGTATTTCGTCCCAGTTGATGCTGGACAGGGACCCTCACGGCAATGTGCAGGTTTCTCAGATTGAAACTGAAAAGCTTCTTATTAGCATGGTAAAAGCAAGGCTTTCAGCATTAAAAAAAGAAGGAGCTTATGCAGGCAAGTTTTCAACGATTAATCATTTCTTTGGTTATGAAGGGCGCTGCGGAGCGCCGTCGAATTTTGATTCAAATTATACTTATGCGCTGGGCTATAATGCGGCTGTGCTTGCTCTGAACGGGCTTACAGGATATCTTTCATCAGTAAGAAAGCTTACCAAGCCTGCCAGCCAATGGGAGTGCGGAGGCGTGCCATTGACTATGATGATGAATATTGAGAGAAGGAAAGGAAAAGAGAAACCGGTTATTCAAAAAGCGCTGGTTGACCTTAACGGAAAGCCTTTTAAAACCCTGCAAAACAACAGGGAAAACTGGGCGGCCACTGAAAGTTATATTTTCCCCGGGCCTATTCAGTACTTCGGCCCCGCCAGTGTTGCGGATATAACCACAATCACCCTGAAATTAGAACATTAAAGAAGGGAGTTTATTCGTTCTACTAGGGCTTTTTTTTGCTGGGCACCAACAACGCGTTCCATCGGCTTGCCGTCTTTGAATATGATTATGGTTGGGATAGCCATAACGCTATGCCGGGAAGCAATTTCCTGGTTTTCATCAACATTAAGCTTGCAGATTTTTGCCTTGCCTGCGTACTCTTTGGCAAGTTCTTCAATAACGGGAAACATCATCTTGCAGGGCCCGCACCATTCCGCCCAAAAATCCACCAACACAATACCTTTTGCGTCTAAAACTTCCGGCTTGAAATTTTGTTCGTTTAAGATCACTTCGGACATAGTATACCCCCCAAATTTATTTTCTTATTTCTATCCTTATTATCTGCCAAAATTCCTCATGCACCTCTTCTGACACCTCTTCAACTTCAATGCTTCTGCACAAAGAAACCGTCTTTGTTAAAGTATGAATATCCGCCCAATCTGCTATCTGGCTGGGCATTTCGTCTTTATCTGTCTTTAAATAGTCGTCAAGCGAAACTGTCATCTTTTTCTTTCTTCTATGCATCAAACAGTAATTCACGGTTATTTTATAAAGCCAGGTTGAAAATTTTGATTTACTCTTAAAATTCTTCAAAGAACGGTATACTTGGATAAAGGTTTCCTGTAAAATATCTTTTGCGACAGTACGGTTGCCCGTCAAATGAAGTATCAGATTATAAATCTTATTTTCATACCTGATAACAAGCTGTTCAAAAGCAAGTTTATCGCCATTTTGCGCCTTTTCAACCAGTTCTTCATCTGATGAAGCTAATTGAAGGCTTGTTACGTTTTGGCCTGTATTTTTTTCTAATTTATCTTCATTCATTTAGATGCACTGCCTGGACAAAAGATTCGCCCAACTCTTCTGAAATTTATAGCCAGTTAGGAATGGGAAGGATGGACGGGTTCACAAAGTTTTCTGCCAAGCTCTTGCGCTTCTTTCGGGGAATTGGTAGCTAAAATATCCCCTTTGTTGTCTACTTTTCTTACTAAAAGCTCTGAAAAATACTCTATATTGAAAACATCATAAAAATATTTGACCGTGAGTTTTACCCCGTCAAATAATTTTTCGCCTGCGGTGGCTCCTACACAAATAAATGAACCAAGCTTTCTGTCAAATTTCCCAGCCCTGGGCTGGCCTGATTTAAGTTTATATTTTCTCACCCAGTAACATTGGGCGCGGTCCGCCATTCCTTTTAATTTCCCCGGCAAGCCGTAGAAAAAAATAGGAGACGATAGAATTATTCTATCTGCCTCCTCAATTTTTTTATACAATTGCGCCATGTCATCCGAAATTATACATTTGCCTGTCGAATCACATGACCTGCACCCGGTACAGGGTTTTATATCTAAATCCCGGATATAAACTTTTTCTGCGGTAATCCCAGCGCCCTTCCAGGCTTCATCCAATAAAATATCTGAATTGCCGTCTTTTCTAGGACTACCGTAAATTGCAAGCAGCTTCATACAGCTGGCGCTTCTCCGAGACAGGAAACGGACGTAAGCCTTTCAAGATAAGCCCAGTGTTCATCAACCTGCTCCTGGATTTTATCTAAAAGGTGTTTGTTCTTGTCCTGGAAAAGGTGCTCGAACCTTCTCTGCGGCTTTAAAAAATCAGCTATGGGTTTTCTTACTGACGGTTTGTATGTAAATTTCCAAACTCCGTTTTCAACTTCAATTAAAGGCCAGTAACCTGTTTCGACGGCAAGCTTTGACATTTCAACGGTTTTTTCAGCCGGGTATCTCCAGCCTCTGAAACATGGCGCCAGCACATTAATAAACGTAGGGCCTTCGGTTGAAAATGCTTTTTCCGCTTTTGTAACAAGGTCTTTCCAGTTGGAAATTGTTGCCTGAGCTGCGTATGGAACATGATGCGCGGCTACTATGGAAGTAAGGTCTTTTCTAATCCGGTCTTTACCGGCTTTGATTTTACCTGCAGGAGATGTTGTTGTATCAGCGCCATAAGGAGTTGCGCCGCTTCTTTGGACGCTTGTATTCATGTAAGCTTCATTGTTATAGCATACATAAAGTATATTGTGGCCTCTTTCAAGCATTCCGCTGAGCGCCTGCAAACCGATGTCGTAAGTGCCGCCGTCACCGCCGAATGCCAAAAATTTAATATCTTCCTTGATTTTACCTTTTTTCTTCATCGCTTTGTATGCCGTTTCAACACCGCTCATATTTGACGCTGAGTTTTCAAAAGCGTTGTGAATAAAAGGCACCTTCCATGCCGAATAAGGATAAATTGTTGTTGATACTTCCAAACAACCGGTGGCAGAACCTACGACAACCGGGTTTTTTGTTCCCATCAAAATCTGCCTGACCGCAATTGTTGCGCCGCAACCGCCGCAAAGGCGATGCCCGCCTGTAAGCCTCTCCGGAATCTGTGATAATTCTTTTATATTGACCATTATATTCTCACCCCTGAATAATTTATTAATTTCTTTACTTTACCTGTTTTTGCCGCTTCTAGAGTTTCATTGATAATGTTTTTTATCTGCGCTTCATCAATATCTCTGCCGCCTAAACCGTAAATGTAGTTCAGTGTCGGGATTTTCTTTTCCAGAAGGGTGTACATGGCTGTACAAACATCATTGAATACCGGACCGCCCTGGGCTGCGCACGAATCAGCCCTGTCAAGAACTGCCAGAGCTTTTAAATTCTTGCATGCTGCCGCAACTTCTTCCATCGGGAAAGGACGGAAAACGGTAAGTTTTATCATTCCAACCTTAATCCCTTTTTCGCGCAAGTCGTCGATGACAACTCTTGTGGTGCCGCATGTTGAAGAAAGCGCAAAAATCGCAACTTCTGCGTCATCCATTTTATATTTTTCAATAAAATCGTAATTTTTTCCAGAAAACTTATTGAATTCCGCGAATATTTCCGGAAGTTTCTTCTTTGCAGTTCTCATAGCTTCTGCCTGCTGGTATCTGTGCTCGAAATAATAATCCTGTAAATCTATCGGCCCGTAAGTAACGGGATGATTTACATCAAGGAGCGGGTCTTTCGGGACGTATTCGCCGATATATTTTTTTACATCCGCATCATCAAGTATTTTTACGCCTTCAATTGCGTGCGAGGTTATGAAACCGTCCTGGCAGACCATAATCGGAAGGAGTATATCTGAATGTTCCGCAACTCTAATAGCCATAATTCCCATTTCATAAACTTCCTGCCCTGTTTCGCAGTAAATCTGTATCCAGCCGCTGTCTCTTGCGCCCATGCCGTCTGAATGATCGCCGTGAATGTTGATAGGAGCCGAAAGCGCCCTGTTTACGGTATGCATTACAATAGGAAGCCGTAAACCAGCGGCAATGTAAAGTATTTCCCACATTAATGCCAGTCCTTGTGAAGAAGTGGCTGTCATCGTGCGAACGCCGCTTGCAGATGATCCTACACAGGCGCTCATGGCAGAATGTTCGCTTTCTACCGGGATTAATTCCGTGTCCACAAGGCCGTTTGCAGCCATTTGTGAAAAAACCATAACAATTTCTGTTTGAGGCGTAATGGGATATGCAGCGACAACATCCGGGTTAATCTGCCTCATTGATTCCGCTGCTGCCTGGTCTCCTGTTAATGGTAATATTTTCATTTTTTTCCTCTTAAATACCTATGATATTTTTATCCTTTTTCCATTTTTATACATTTTCTGGGGCATACTTCAGCGCAAATTCCACACCCTTTACAATGTTTGTAGTCTACTCCTGTCACTTTTGCATCCTTTATCAGGATTGAAGAATCCGGGCAATACATCCAGCAAAAAAGACAATTCGTGCATTTGCTCTGGTCAATAACGGGTTTAAACGTTCTCCAATCGCCCGTATTGTATTCCTCGGCGTTTCCTGCTTCAGTTATCTTGCCGCCTATCGGTATTTCTCTTGAGTTTTTTAGTTCCATTTTTATGATCCTTTAAATCCTTAAATTAGCCTTTGGTTATCGAGTTATAAGCTCTGTCAATAGCCCTGAAATTGCCTTCCATTTTTTCAGGGCTGAGTTTTTTTCCGAGTTTTTTCTTTACCTGGTTTTTTAAATCGTCAACTGTAACAATTCCCGTTGCCTTGATAATTGCCCCCAGCATCGGGGTATTAGGCAAAGAAATGCCTGTTTCTTCCAGGGCAATTTTTGTTGCGTCAACTGTATAAACTGTGCCTTCTTTAAAATTGAGTTTTTTTCTTACGTCTGCCGGGCTTTCATCGGTATTTACAAGCAGGATCCCTTCATTGGTCAAACCTTCTGTTACCGGAGGGTTGATCCCCAGGAGCGTCGGGTCAATTACCGCAACGATATCCGGGTTTACAACCGAGCAATGAAGGCCTATTGGTTTGTCGCTGATACGGACAAATGCTTTTATCGGCGCACCAGCGCGTTCCGGCCCATATTCTGGGAACGACTGTATGTGCTTACCAGCTTCCAGGGCTGTTAGAGCAAGCAAATCTGCGGCTGTTTTAGCTCCCTGGCCGCCGCGGCCGTGTAATCTGATTTCAATAATTTGTTTTTTCAAGTGAAATACCTCTCTTTCTTTTTACGACACTTTTATCGCTTCAACCGGGCAATTATCTGCGGCTTCCTTCACTTTGGTTTCCAAATTTTGAGGCATTAAATCAACCTTGACTATTGCAAAATCACCGGACATTTCAAAAACATCCGGGCAATCGTCCACACAAAGATTACAGCCTGTACACAAATCCTTATCAACTGATACTTTCATGAAAAACCCTCCTGTAAAATGTATCCTGTCCTGTTTGTTGCGTTAATTGCTTTGCTAATGGCAGGAATTTGATTTATTTGTAGGAACTAATGCACACATTTTACAACTCTGACACCGTTTTGTCAAGCAAGCCGATTAAGAGGGTATTGGTATAAAATTTGTTTTTTTCACGTTTATACGGTATAATAATATTCTTAAAATGTAAATCTAAATGAAAAACACTTTTTTTACAGTCTTTCTTTTTCTATTTTTTTATACGGCCGCATTAGCCCGGGAAACTGCGCAAAATCCTGCCGTCACCGGGGCAATTATCAGCACAATCACTTCAAATTCGTTTTCGGAAATCAAAATGGAGATAACGTACACTCCCCCGAAAAAAACTACCGGCTCAAAACAAAAAGTAAAAGCAGAACAGATAAATAAAGCCACAACACACCTTTTTTCTGATTCACTGAAAGTTGTCCAGACACTGCCCGGCGTTGTCACGGGTAACGATTTTTCTTCTCTTATGTATATCCGCGGGGGAAACTCCTATGAGACACTCGGATTTATAGACAACGTGCTGGTAGCAAACCCTTACATCTGGGGAGGCAACCAAAGCATATTCAATCCTTCATTCATTGAATCAGTGGATTTTTACTCAGGCGGGTTTCCGGCAAAATATCCGGAAGCGCTCTCCGGCGTGCTTGATGTAAAAAACAAGGAAGGTAATTACGAGAAAACCAGCGGCTTTTTTGAGCTGTCCGCGGCAACAATAGAAGGGTTTATCCAGGGGCCTGTTGAAAAATATAAATCATCTTATATTTTCGGCGTAAGAAGGACGCAATACGACCTTTTTGCAAATGCTTTTTCAACCAACACAAACACAATTTTCCCTTTTTTTTATGATTCGCAGGGTAAATTCACCTGGGAAAAAGACCAATTCAATAAACTCTCTGTAAATTTTCTTGCTTCCTATGAAGGGATGGATTTTGAGTTAGGCGAAGAAATTTCAGCCGGCGATTTTTCAGGATTTTTCCATTACCGCGCAACAAAAATAATGCCTTCTTTCAACTGGTACCATATAATTGACGACAAACTTTCCTTAATTTATACTTTTGCCTATACTGACAGCCCCTCAGATTATAAACTTTCAGGAACAAATTTTTCTTTTCATTCTATCGGGAATGAGAGGTGGCTTTTTGGAAGCCAGAAGGCGGAATATAAAACAGGGATTCATGATATTGAGCAGGGATTGGGTGTCTTTGATCTTTCGCTCTATGTTTACTATACATCAAAATACAGGACGTTTATGCCCGATGGCACTTATATTGTTCATACAAGTACAACTATTTATGACTGGGTTCCTGTAACAATCAGCGTTTTCTACCTTCAGGACGATATAACGCTGAAACAGGATTTGCTTAACCTGAATGTCGGCGCAACGATTTCGCATTTAAACCGTACCGACGACACTACATTTTCGCCCAGAAGCGGGTTGAGTTTAATGATTACAAAAGATACCACGCTAAAATTCAACACCGGATTATATACGAAGTTTCCGGTTAACGGTTCTGCCCTGTTTAAAAATACAGAAATAAAATCAGAAAAAACCATACATTATGTTTTAGGCATGGAGCATAATTTTCTTGAAAATTATTTTGTCAGGTTGGAATTTTATCTTAAAGATTATCATGACAAAGTCGTAAGCGACCCGCAAATGTCATATACAAATAACGGGGTAAGAAGGGCATCGGGCATGGATTTATTTTTACAGAGAAAAGTTTCCGAAAAATGGGACGGCTGGATTTCTTATTCATATTTAAATGCGGAGGATAAAATCCTGGAAAGAAGCGACCCTGCGCTTTACGGGAAAAGCGCTTTTGATTACCTTGAACCGGTAAATGATTGGTTTCCTTTTTCCGGAGAAAGAAAACACAATTTTTCACTGGTATTGAACTACGATTTCAGCAAAAAATGGAAACTTGCGACAACTTACAGGTATTCCACAGGCACGCCTTACACTCCTATAACCGGAGCGCTTTATCTAAACGGAAATTATGTACCGCAATATGCGGAATATCTATCGGAACGCACGCCTGATTATCACAGGTTTGATGTAAAACTAACCATGCCGGGTTTCACTGAAAAATGGGAAACATATATTCAGTTTATTAATGCTTTCGGTAACAAAAATATTGACCAGTATGCGTATAATGAAGATTATTCAAAGAGAACCGAGGTGAATATGCTGCCATTTATGTTCATCGGCGGGCTAAAGTATTACTTTTAATGGGATTATTTCTCACCTAGGGCTTTTATCCAGTTGTTGCTGCTTATTGAACCTTCTTTAAAACCATTTTTCTGACACAAGCTTTCCCAGGATTAAAGCTGGTTACAAAAACATCAAAAATTAACAATAATTTCACATGTCCCAAAGTTACATTTTAGATGGCGCGACATGTACATACTAAAGTTACCTTTTTAAAGGGCTTGACAGGATCAGCTCTACCTTTTCTTTTTCCAGCCAGCCTTTGTATTTCTCGGTATGAAGGCCGGCTGCAAACCAATCTTCCTGCCGGCTTAAAATTTCAACTTTCTTGCCTTCCTGGACAGACAAACCCGCGGTATATTCCTTGCCGGGGCCGCTGCGGACTTCGCAGGGGGTTGTAATCACAACAGCAAAAACTCTCTTTTCATCCTTTACCCTATTATAAGCCCAAAAACCTAGCACCAATAATGCAATTCCTATATATAAACAATAAGGCTTTAATGCCGGATTCTTCTTATGCACAAATAACCAAAGAAATATAAAGAAACAAATGTTGACGAATAAAGTAATCAGGACTAATTCATTTGCGGTCAGCAGGAGATATAATTTGTCAATGAAATTTGTATCCTGGATATCTTTTATAAGCGTCCTGATATAATTAAGGTTATACCTGGCATCTTCATCCCGCGGATTGATTTTCAGCGCAAGCTCATAGTTCAGAACAGCTTTGCCTATTTTATTGGTCCTGTAATAGCAATTGCCCAGGTTGTAGTAGATTGAGTCATTGTTGATTTTGTACCGGCCCAGCGCATTTTCGTATAAAGCTATGGCCTGGTCATAGTTGTTCTGTTCATAAGCCTTATTTGCCTGAACAAATAAATCATTCACGGCTTTTGAGATATCCTCTGCCGAAAAAGCAGTTAGATAGGACAACAAGAGCACAGAAATAACAAATATAAGTTTTTTTATCATAATTCTTTTTCCAGTTCTTTCAGGACTATAGTTGTATTATTCAGCAATTCGTTGACTTTATCCTGCGTTGCCTGCGCAGGCGCATACTGGACAAACTGCAATTCTTCCCACAAAATTACTATCTTTGCTACAGCATCAGGGTTTACATTTTTCTCCTGCAGTTTTTTCCTAACCTCTTCTGAAATGATACCGCAGGCAGAAACATTAAATTTATCAGCCAGATAGGAACATAATATATCGAATATCCGCGAGGAAACTTTATCAGGCGTCAATGCGGCTATTTCAAGATTAAGTTTTTTTAATTTCTTTAGCGCGGATTTATAAGCAAATGTAAACCTTACGAGGCCGGTATTCTTATAAAGGTTTTGCCTGTAAGTATTGTATCTCCAGAAGATTAAAAAGAAAATACCCGGAATAAACTGCAACGCAAATAAAAAAGTGCTTTTATAAATAGGCGCAGAGGATAACGCGCCGGATAATTTTGTTTTAATATACCTTATATCCTGCGACAGCACCTGGGTTCCCTGGCCGGAAGAAAGCGCGGGCATAGGAGGCGGAGCAGAAGTTCCGGGTTTGACAGAAACGCTTAAACTTGGAGTATTTATAGTTTTGTAGTTTTTTTCCGCAAGGTCAAAATAAGTAAATTCTACCGGCGGGATTGTAACATTGCCGGCAATCAGCGGCATAAGCACAATTTTGAAAACTTTCGAACCGGAAACTATATAATTTGGCTTTTCGATATTAAGCGACGTTATAGTGTCATACTTTCTAAAATTCTGAAATGACGCTTTAGGCTCAGTAATTGTTTTAATACTCCCGTTTCCGCTTATTTTCACATTGAGAGTAATTGGTTGGTTGGTTTCTGTCTGGCTTTTGTCCAGGCTGGCTGAAATATTGAACTTGCCTACAGCCCCGGTGAAACTTTGAGGTTTGTTTTGTGACGGCAAATCAATTACGTCAACAGTAATTGGATCGCTTTTCAAAACTATCGTCTTGCCCCCGCCGAAAAACTGGTTAAAAATATCTTCGCCGCCTTGCCCATTATCATTGACTGTACATCTCAACTGAGCCGAACCAACCGTATACCTGCCTTTTGATGTAGCAAATAGAGCAGTCTTTACTTCTGTAATAAGGTAACGCTGGCCGTTAATATCGGTATAGTAATTTTTCTGCGGCGGCAAATCTTCCGTGAGAAAACCTGTTGTATCGGACGGAGAGTATTGAGGCTGTGAAAGAAGGCTTACCCGGTGAAAAAATTTGAAACTGAGAGTTATCTGCTCATTAACATACGCGGTTTTTTTATCAACCGAAGATTCAACAAAAAGTTCTCTTGAAGCTGCGGCAGGCTGTGCCTGGCTCGCTGACGGGTTTTGCGCTGAAGCTGCAGGCAATTGCGCAGGAGCCGCCTGTGGCGATGCAGTAACCGTAATCTCTACAGGCTGGGTTGAATAGGTCTGTCCTTTATAAACAAGGGTTGCTGAACCGATAGTGAATTTACCCGGCTTGGTAGGGCTTAAAACGTAATTATAAGCAATGGAAGAAGACATCTTTCCGTTAACAATTGAAACGCTCTGGCTTCTTCCTGAAGAATATACATTGAAATCCGGAATACCCGGAAGCTTCGGTTCGGGGATATCGTTTGTATCACCGGAAACCGAAATCTGCATCGTAATCTGCTCGCCGACTGCGGCGCTATTCCTGTCAAATGAAGCGGATATATTAACATTCTGGGCATATGCACCCTGAATAAATGCAAAAACTAATATGGCTATTAGTATTAGAATCTTTTTCATAACTTTAAACGTAAAAAAACCTAAGGGAGTGAAAAAACTGATTTCTCAAGCACGCTTTACCAGTCTTCACCAGTCTTCGTCGGGTTTTGGAAGCTGCGGCGCCGCCTGCTTCATCTTCTTCTTCATCGCTTCCTTCTCCTGCTCTCTCGACATCTGCAAAAGCCGCTCAACATCTTCCTTTGACATATACTTCTTCTTCTTTTCTTCTTTCTTCTCCCCTGCCTGCTTCTGCTGCTGTTTCTGTTGATCCTGTTTGTTTTGCTGGTTTTTCTGATCCTGCTGTTGTTTCTGTTTGTCTTTATTGTCCTTGTTGTCTTTACCGTCCTTGTTTTGTTGTTTTTGCTGTTTCATCTCCTGTAAAAGGTATTGCAGGTTATACTTCGCATCTTCATCTTTAGAATTTAATTCCAAAGTTTTCTTATAATTTGCAATCGCCTCGTCTTTTTTCTGGAGGCGGTACATTGTATTGCCTATATTGTAGTAAATTTTGCTTTTAGTTTTCTTGTCCTTAATTTTGAGGGCTTTATTATACTCGGTCAGCGCATCTTCATAACTGCCAAGCTTATATAAAGCATCTCCCATGTTGTAATTGACTATTGGTGAGCTGGGATCGTTTATCTGGGCATTCTGATAGGCTGAAAGAGCTTCATTAAACTGATTGTTTCTAAAAAATTTATTCCCTTTGTTCACGCTGCTGCCAGCGCCGGCGAATATAATACTGCAGTTCAAAATAATTAAAACAGAAGTCAGGGTTAATTTATTCATATTTTATTAACTCCCCTAAATCCCCTCTTTCAAAAAGAGGGGAAGAGAGCTCCTTGTCCCCTCTCTTTGTGAAAGAGAGGCAGGGAGAGTTCACGTGGGGGTTTGTTTTTTTATTTCCGGGATAAACATTTCTATCAGCAACAAAACAATCGCAATCAGCAGGGTGTACTGGAACCTATGTTCATACAAATTATACACACCGCTTTTTGTTTCCTTTTTCTCTATATTGTTTAAATCATCCAACAGCTGTTCCACCACGCCGGTATCGGCATAGGAAAGCGAATAATATTTACCGTCCGTCGCCTGGGCAATCTGCATAAGAGTATTTTCGTCAAGTTTACTGGCGACAACCTCGCCCTTTTTGTTTCTTTTATATTCAAAAGTATTCCCATTTTCATCCTTCATCGGGATAACTTCGCCCCGGGTAGTGCCGATACCTACAGTAAAAATCCTTATTCCATAATCCCTGGCTTCCTGCGCGGCATCCAGAGGATCGCTTTTATGGTCCTCACCGTCAGTCAGCAGGACAAGAACTTTATTTGAATATTTGTCTTCCCCGAAACTTTTTGTTGCAAGCTTTATGGCAGAACCCAGGGATGTCCCCGGAAAAGGAATCAGGTTTGTATCAATCATCCCAAGAAGCATTTTTGCGGCATTGTTATCATAAGTAAGCGGGCACTGGGTAAAGGCGACCCCGCTGAACGCTAGCACGCCTATCCTGTTCTCTTTAAGCCTGTCTATCAATATCGAAAACAAATCTTTAACCTTTGACATTCTATTTGGCAGGATATCTTCGGCAAGCATGCTCTTTGAGCAGTCAAGCGCAATAATTATATCAATTGATTTCCTTTTTATATTGACAAGTTTTGTGCCGAACCGCGGCCCGGCAAGAGTTAAAAGCAAAAAGAAAATAACGAGAACCAGCAGAATGTTTTTCGTTTTCCTTGCTTTGAAAACCTGTACATCAAATAAAACAGGGTACATTTTCTCGTCGCTGAAGCTTTTGAGCTCGTTCCTGTATTTCCTTGTCAAATAAGCCATCCCTGCCAGCACTGCGGGAATGACAAAAACCGCCAAGTATAAATAAAACCTCGCGTCAAAGTTCATGGTATTTTCCTAAAAATAGTCTTGGCCAAAATTATCTCGGCCAATATCAGCAAAAACGCCGGCAAAAGAAAGAAACGGTATAATTCACCGTATTCCGTGTACTGGTCAGTTTTAATTTCTGATTTTTCGAGCTTGTCTATCTGCTTGAAAATATCCTTAAAACCACCGTAAGTTTTGGCGCGGAAATATTTACCGCCGGTAATTTCAGCTATATTTGTCATCATGCCTTCATCAAGTTCCTCCGGAATATACACATATTGCAATCCGAACATGGGATCCTGTACGGGAAACAAGGCTTTGCCGGGAACGCCTATGCCGATGGTATAAATTTTTATATCAACAGATTGCGCTGCCTTGCTGGCAGTTATCGGGTCCACTTCGCCCATATTATTCCTGCCGTCGCTGAGCAATATTACAACCTTGCTTTTTCCTGTGCTGTCTTTAAGGCGGCTTATGCAGGTCATTATAGCCGACCCAATGGCTGTGCCGTCCATCTGCGCGATGCCAATCTGGACTTTATCCAAAAATTCAAACAACGCATCATGGTCAAGAGTGAGCGGGCATTGGGTAAAACTCAGCCCGCTAAAAACAACTATGCCTATCCTGTCATGCTTTCTTGCTTTAATAAAATCTTTTGCGGTCTCTTTTGCGACTTCCAGGCGGTTTTTCGGCTGAAAATCCAGCGCCTGCATGGTTGATGAAGTGTCTATGCAAAGCATTATGTCTATGCCTTTTGTGCTGGATTCACTGGTTACCAAACCCTTTTGAGGCCGCGCGAAAGCAAGAATTAAAAGAACAAGCGCACACATGCGCATAATCAGCAAAATTTTGTTTCTTTGATTATCTACAGGAAATACTTTACTTAACAGCCCTATATTGGGGTATAGAATAGATGACGACTTGTGTTTTTTTACAAAATACCACACAACTGCCGGAATTAACAATAAAAACAGCAATAATACCGGATTTGCAAACCTCATATTTTTATTATCTCTCTTCCTTTTTCCACATCGCCGTTTATTTCGTTGTCCAGGGGGATGTATTTAGCAAACTTTACCATATCGCAGTTCTCAAGGAATTCCTTTATTTCTATCTGGGATTTTTTATCCGCTTGCCCTGATTTTTTCAAATCGCGGCAAACCTCATCCGTGGTCCTCTCGATTACGGGAACACCGTATTTTTCTGAAATGTACCTTCTTATGATGTCGGATAATTCAATATAAAATTGCTTTATCCCCAAAGGGCCTTCTTTTATGAGATTTTTTGCAAGCAGTTCATCAAGCCGTTTATTAGCAAGCTCTTCAGGAGATAACCTCTGTTCTTCAATAACCTGTCCTTCAACAGCAGGCCCTTCTTTTTTACGCATTAAAAAGTATAAATATGCTCCTACCAGAATAAAAATGATTATAACAAACAAAAGGAGTGTATTAATTCCTATCGATAACGGCGGTTTTATATCGCGGATATCCTGCACATCCTGCGCGTTTTCTTTTACAGGGGTTACTTTTACTATTGTTTCAGGAACGACACTTTCTTTTATTTCGCCGGAAGGGCCGGCAAATGTAACAGTAAATGAGCTGATCATTTGATCACCGATATTAAAATTAGTCAGTTCAAATTTGAATTGCACCTCATAATGTTTCGTGCCAAACAACCATCCCCGGGACCTGGGGGCAATGTTGGTTTGCTTGCGTATTTCAAAACCGTTGAAAATTGAAGTGAAATCAGGCAGGTTAAACTTATAATCTTTCGGGTATTCTAGATTAAGAACATATTCAAAAGTATCGCCGAGAGTAATTTCTTTTTTATCCGCTCCGGCTAAAACATTGATTGGAACTTCACTTGAATAAAGGTTCGAACTCAATGACAACAACAATATGATTTTAAAGACAATTTTATTCATAACCCAGTCAGCTGATTACCTAAACCTTCTTTCACGCATATAGAAAAATTTTAACAATGGATCCGCATAGGGTTTGTCCGTACTTATCGGGATAAAGTCAATTTTTGATTTCTTAAACAACTGTTCTTTTTTCACCCTTTCTTGCCTTGCAAGCTCAATAAATTCATTTACTTTATCCTGGTTTCTTGCATCAATCACAACCCGCTGCCCTGTTTCGCCGTCTGTAAGTTCATAGAAATAACCGGCAGGGATGTTTTCTTCCCTTTTATCAGTGAGTGTTATTGCAACCAGGTCATGTTTTCTGCCCGCAACCCTCAGCGCATGGGCATAACCTTTCGGATCAATGAAATCCGAAATAATAAACACGGTAGCTCTTTTTTTCTGGACCCGGCAAAGGTATTCCAGCGCCACGGTAATATCGGTGCCGGTGTTTTCTGGTTTATAATAAAGGATTTCGCTTATTATTCTTAAAATGTGTGTAATTGTTTTTTTAGGAGGGATGTATTTTTCTATCTTATCGGTAAAAATTATCATACCGACTTTGTCATTATTTTTTACGGCAGAAAACGCCAGCACGGACGCTATTTCCGCGGCTATTTCTTCTTTTGTTTTATCTTTCGTGCCGAATTTCTCGGAACGGCTCATATCCACCAATAGCATAATGGTAAGCTCGCGCTCTTCGGTGAATTTCTTTACAAAAGGCCTGCCGTAACGCGCGGAAACGTTCCAATCAATAGTTCTTACTTCATCTCCGGGCTGGTACTCGCGGACTTCGCTGAATTCCATGCCGCGCCCTTTGAATACACTGCTATACTGTCCGGCAAACACATCATTTACCATCCGGCCGGTGCGTATTTGAATACGCTTTATCTGTTTTAAAATTTCTTTAGGAATCATGGGCTTAAGGAACTTCTACGCTATCCAAAATCTGTTTTACGACATTTTCAGACGTAAGTTCTTCAGCTTCTGCTTCGTAGGAAAGAATTATTCTGTGCCTCAACACATCCATTGCTACGGATTTTACGTCATCCGGCGTTACATACCCGCGGCTGTGCAGGAATGCGTAAGCTTTGCTGGCGATTGTAAGGTAAATTGTCGCCCTGGGGCTGGCGCCGTAAGCTATGGTTGATTTCAAATCAGGAAGCTTATAATTCTCAGGGTTGCGGCTGGCAAAAACTATGTCAATGATGTAGTTTTTAATTTTGTCGTCCATATAAACCTGGTTTACAACTTCCCTTGCTTTGATAATATCTTTTGGGCTGATTATTTTTTTTGCTTCCGGCACGGTACCTACAGTCATCCGGTCCATAATTTTACGTTCTTCCTCTTTATCCGGATAGGTTATTTTTGCTTTAAGCATAAACCTATCTACCTGCGCTTCCGGCAGAGGATAGGTCCCTTCCTGCTCAATGGGATTCTGTGTTGCAAGAACGAGAAAAGGCTCGTCCAGTTTATAGGTATTTTCACCGATAGTAATCTGCCTTTCCTGCATGGCTTCCAGCAGCGCCGACTGGACTTTTGCGGGCGCTCGGTTGATTTCGTCAGCGAGAATTATATTTGCAAATATAGGGCCTTTCTTAACCGTAAACTCGCCGCTTTTTTGGTTAAAAATAAGCGTTCCTATTATATCTGCAGGCAAAAGGTCCGGGGTAAACTGGATTCTTTGGAATTTTGTCTGGACGCAGTCCGAAAGAGTTTTAATCAGCAGGGTTTTTGCCAGCCCGGGCACGCCTTCAATTAAAATATGGCCGTTTCCTAAAAGCCCTATAAGCAGTCTTTCAATGATATAGTCCTGCCCTACGATTACCTTGCCGATTTCCGCGGTAAGTTCCTGGATAAACATGCTTTCTTTTTTTACTTTCTCATTGATTTCCCTGATTCCTTCTTCCATTATAACACCTCCAAATTATTTATATGCAAAAACACAATATTGAACGACATAGAGATATTTAGGTGAAAAAAACGTTAAGAAATTGACATGTTTGACGACCCTTGGGAGGAGTTTGTCAATTTTAGATTTTTGAACCGTATAAAATATCTCGGGGAGAGAAATATTGTGTTTTTGCATGATATACATATTATAACAGATTTTTGATTGTTTTTTTAGTTCTTAAATATTGCCCCGCCGTGTTAGACTGGTAACACGACGGGGCGTTGTATTTTAGGAAGTTTACTTCTTTTTACCTGAAGGCGCCACCGGTTCAATTAAAACTTTTTTTGCTTCATTCTTCCCGTCTTTTGTTGAATACTTTATTATTACTTTCACGCCCGAATTTATGTCCGAGATCGTTTTTACATCCTTACCCTGCATAATTTTCGTTTTGTCAGTCAAAGAAACTTGGCAATCGCCCTTTTTACATTTTAGCGATATTGTATTTGCCGCTGTATCAACCGAAATTACCTCACCTTTGCATGAACAACTTTTTTTTGCCATCGGGCAAGAAGTCTTACATCCCTCTGATTGCGCGAAAACTGCCGTACCAGCTGCAAAAACTACTAAAAACATTAAACCAACAAAATTCTTAAACATCTAATCCCCCTCATTCGCCTGTTGGACCCAATCCATGCGGTCGCTGCAAAGCTGAATTGACTGGTTTATCTCATTCATATTACTTCTCTCCGAGTAAAAATCCGACTGAGTCTTTGTTAACTGCCCAATCTGCCGGCGGTGAAGCTGTTCGATTCTTTTTAAAAAAGCAGCAGCCTCCTCATCAGGATATTCATCGACCTGATCAAGCGCAATTTCAGTATGTACGTGCATTTCATGTAAAGTATTTTTATCAATCACATGCCTGGCCTGCGCAACCTTTTGGACTTCGTTCAACCTTTTATCAGCCAATTCAATATGTTTTGAAGCTTTATTACTTTTAGACGTTAAATAATCCAGATCTATTTTTTCACAGAACAATTTAATGGAATACCATGATTCTCCCGGCAGGGAACGCGAAGAAAATGACATTACGCCAATGACCGCTAAAAATATAAAACCGGCAGCTACAGACATTCTGACTATTGTGTTTAAGGGAACAAACGGGAAGGACTTAGAATCTTGTGTTTTCATCAGGACAGCTGTTTCCCTTACCTTTTCGATTGTTTCTGATAACTTACATACGTGCGGTTGCTTTATTTGAATTTCCTGCAGTTTCTGCGCTGTAGCTAAAAGAGGCGCTAATTCGTCCGCGTATTCCGGATAAGCATCCAGGCAATCATGAATGCTTTTACCTTTGTTAAGCTGGTCAATCGCCTGATCCAACACATCTTCAATTTTTGTTTGCATCTAGCACACTCCCTGATTTTCTAAAAGTTCAAAAGTTATGAGGCTGTTGACGGGTTGTTTCTTGAATTTTTCCCTCAAAGTAACCATCGCTCTGAATTGCAGCGCTTTGACTGCATTTTCTGACTTCTGCATTATTTTTGATATTTCTGAAACATTAAAACCGTCTACAAACCTTAAAGCTACAACCTCATGCTGTTCCTGCGTCAGAGCATAAAACAAATTATCATAGTCACCTGAATTCCGGTTATTACTCTTTTGATTATCTAGCTGTAAAAATTCTTCATATCGTGACATAGTTTTTTTTATTGATGCTTTCTGCCGATAATGATCTATCACCATATTTGATGCAATTTTGTAAAGCCACGTTTTAAAATCGCCCGACTGCTGAGCAATACTTTTTACCATTCTTATAAAAACTTCGCTGGTTAAATCTTCAGCATCAGGCCTGCTGCTAACTTTAAAAAAAATATAATTGTAAATCCGATGATAGAAATGCTCGCATAGCACTTCTAACGCAGACAGGTCAAGATTTTTAGCTTTGCCGATTATGTCTTTTATAAGGCTTTCATCCATGGTTTTCACTTATTAAGACGTATTTGAGGTGCAATTAGTTACGCAAGGTGCGTACTCCAAAATTGCTACCGTATATAATTTTGGAGTAGTGTGCGTTTCTTCCAGGTGGCATATATGGCGGGGTAAACCAGCAGTTCCAGTATAAAACTTGTGAATACACCGCCAATCATCGGAGCGGCAATGCGTTTCATTACGTCAGACCCTGTGCTCATGGACCACATAATAGGAATAAGGCCCATAAAAATCGCCATAACGGTCATCATTTTCGGCCGAATTCTTTTCACAGCGCCGTGGATAATTGCCTCCTCCAGGTCAGAATATGAATTCATCTTTCCGCGGCGGACAGCATCGTCATAAGACATATCCAGGTACATCAGCATAAAAACACCTGTTTCAGCATCCAGACCCATCAATGCTATCATGCCAACCCAGACTGCTATGGAAATATTATAACCCAATATATAAAGGAACCAGATTGCGCCGACAAGCGAAAAAGGGACAGCCATTAATATAATTAAGGATTTTACTGTTGATTTAGTGTTCATATACAGCAGGATAAAAATAATAAACAGGTCCATAGTCTTAGTAGATATTCAATCGTAAATATCATTACGGATATAGTTTCAAATACATTGAAATAAATAACATAGCTTGAATATATACTTTCCACAGTCTCAAATATCACAGACAAAACATTTAAAATAATCAATATGATAATTGACACATTTAACCATTGACTGACTTTATCGTTAGGATCGGATATGTTTAAGACATCGTAAATGCTTTTTTTGTTCATCTTGCTTGTCCTTAACCTCGCATAGATTTGGAGAACACTTCTAACTTTTAAAAAATTAACTTAGCCCAAAGGCACCGGTTTTTTTGCCGCCACGACGCTTTATTATTTTTGCTTTTATAAGAGGTTTCAGGATAAAATGAACACCCTGCACCGTAATTTTTAAAGCTTTAGCCAAATCCTTTGAGCTTAAATTTCCAGAATCCTTTAGAAGATTAACCAGCTTCTCCTGCTTGGGAGTAAGTGATAATTGTTCAGACATTGAATCTGTTGGTATCCTTATAATTCTCTGCCAGGCACAAGTCAGAGACTCTGCCATTACCTCTAAGTAAAATTCCAGCCATGGAGTAAGATCTTTATCAGTAGATTTTGAATATTGCGCACCTTGCACACTTTGTAACGCTGAATAATATGCGGCTTTATGTTCATAGATAATATCATCTATTGAAAAAATATGTTCTGTATCAAATTTGCGGCGAATCAGCTCCCATGTGCCCAGTAATCGCGCCAAGCGGCCGTTCCCATCAACAAAAGGGTGAATTGATACAAAGTTATAGTGAACAATTCCCGAAGAAATTATAGGCAAATATTCTTCGGCTTCGATATTTACATATTTAACAAAACTATTCATCAGTTTAGATACATCCTTAGGTGTTGGCGGCTTATATATAACCTGACCCAGGCCGTTTACAACATAGTTCTGCACATTTCTGTATTTTCCGGGAGTAGTTCCTTTTTCTGAAGCCCCTTCGGCTATTATTTTATGCAGCCGATAAATTAAATCATGGCTAATCAAGGAACCGGACTCTTTTTGAATATAACTCAATGCAGATAGATAATTAACAACAGCACGCTCTGTAGAACTTAAATTGCGCATTTCAGGTTTTCCCTGAGCTAATGCCTTAACTTCAGGTAAGCTCAATACATAACCTTCAATTGCGGTAGAACCCATAGCACTGCGGATAGTGGCTTCTTTTTGCATCGCGGGTTTCCATGCGACTTTGATTTTAGAGGATATAATTCTTTCGCGCAGGCTGCTTATTTCATCGATTAGTTTTGACAAGTGGGAGTTTATTGTAAAATTAGGTTTAGTATCCATAGTGTAATTAAAGCATATTTAAAGTGATATTTAAAGCTACTTTATTGCTGATTTTAACCTTGATTCGGAATCTAGTAAATATCCCACGAGCTTACGCTCGGGGCATTTAAATTCCTAACTCAAGCTTCGCTTGTCCAATATCTTCTTTGCCTTGTTGCTCTATATAGTCTTTTATCACGCGTTCATTGATTCCAACGGTCGAAACAAAGTATC
>JAHIVV010000011.1 GCA_018816525.1 Elusimicrobiota bacterium | reverse complement strand
TCACAGCTGTCCGCTAAAAGTTTAGGGCCAGTTGGCCCTGATGGTCATTGTTTATAACTTTGGAAAGGATTTTATCGTTCATATTAAGCAAATCAATAAGATTAAGTCGTTCCAAAATGGTTGTTTTGATAATTCTGTGCAGATAAAATATAGAAGATTTGTATTTAGACTGATATTTGATATAAGTCAGCAGCAAATAATAGCACATGGCAATCCAGACCTGTGTAAGTACAGCGTTTTTTGAAGTGCCTAAAAAGGTTTTGATTTTTAGGTTCTGTTTAATCCATTTGAAAAACACTTCAATCTGCCATCTGGCTTTATATACCCGGGCAATGGTAGAAGCAGCCAGTTTAAAATTGTTGGTTATGAATACAAGCAATTTATCTGTTTCTCTATCATAATAATTGATAAGCCTTAGTTCTTTGGGATAATTCTGTTGCTGATAAAAACCGGTAAAAGCGATAATTTCATCAGAAATAACGCTTTCTTTTTTCGGTTCGCTATGCTGTCCGATAACCCGGTATTTAATATTGTCTTTGGCTCTGGTGACAAAGAAAGCATTGCTCTTTTCTATCGAATATAGCCAGGTATAGTCAATATACCCTTTATCAACACAGTAGATGCTGTCCGCCACTATGTCAAAAAAAGAGCGGGCTGTGGTTATTTCATGCTGTTTGGCATCTGTTACAACCATAAAAGTAGGGATTTGACCGCTGTGGTCCAGCTGGCAATGAAGTTTTATGGCTCCTTTTGTGGTTCTGAACTTTGCCCAGTCAAAAGTAGTCAGGCATAAATCAATAACGGTTGCATCAATGATATATAACGGATTCTTGAACTTGAATTTATGTTTTGGGGTAATATTTTTGCACCGTTCCAGTAACTTATAAAAAAGGTTTTCATAAATACCGTAATGGCGGGTTTGATTGGCATCCGCAAGCGTAGAACGTTTAACCAGCTGAAGCCCAAGATGGTAAAGTTTAAGGGATTGTACTGTAAGACTGTTCTGAATGTCCCGTAAACTGTCTTTACCGCTTACCTGGGCATAGAGCATAACCGTAAACTGGTTCCAGCAGGTAAAGTTTTTAACATAACGGTCACCAAAATGACTTTTTACAAGGGTATCAAAATGATGTCTCGGTATAAAAGTTTGCAATTGGCTCATAATTGTATTATAATGCACTTATTCAATCCTCCTTCGGTAAAATGGTTTGTTCGCAACCCCATTCTATCTTAAAGGATGATTTTTTTCAATTTTTAACCGGACAGGTGTGATGATTTATACAGAAATATTTTCCAAAAATGCGAAGTTGAATATAATCCGCAGGACCTAGTCCAGTACAGAGCCCTTAAGGTAAAATTTTCTGAAAAAGACGTTTTTGCTGCGGAATGCATAGTTGCAAAGGACGGCCTGGCACTGCTTCCTGACGCTACGGTACTGCCCTGCAGGAGATTTAATATTCCGGTCGGTAATTTACAGACGGATTCGCTTGAAAATATTTGGAGTAACTCAAAACTGCTCAATGATTTAAGAAATAAACAAAACCTTAAGGGAAAATGCGGGAAATGCGGAGTTTCTGATTGTATCGGCTGCAGGGCGATGGTTTATGCTTTGACCGGAGATTACCTGGCAGAAGATTTTCACTGCTGGCTATAAGAGCATACTCTGTTTTTTCCGATGGTTTTAGCTTTGTATAACCCTTTGTCAGCAATATCTATCAAGGTTTCTGGGCTGGATGCGTCTTCAGGAAATGCCGACACGCCCATGCTTACTGTAATCCGGCCCTGAGATTGGCTTTCAGCAAGTTTAAAAGTATAGCCCTCTACTGCTTTCCTGGCTTTTTCAGCAATCTGGTAAGCATCGGCCCTGCTTGTTTCCGGAAGGACTATCACAAATTCTTCGCCTCCATAGCGGGCCAGTATATCAACATCCCGGATATTTTCCCTGAATAATTGCGTTATTTCTTTCAGCAAATCGTCGCCTTCAACGTGGCCGTTTTTATCATTGTAGTCTTTAAAATTGTCAATGTCTATAAATATCAAACTTAGAGGCCGGTTGTACTTGGCCGACTTTTCAAGTTCTTTCCTTAACGCTTCCTGAAAATAACGGTGGTTATAAATATTTGTCAATCCGTCTCTTGTGGCCAGGCTTTCAATAGTCTCGTGTATTTTTGCATTTTCGATGGCTATACCGGACTGATTTGCAAAAACTTTTAATGCCTGGATGGTATCGTCGTCAATTTTCTTCTTACTGATATAGTTATCTACAAATATCACTCCCACACTTCTGCCTTTTATGACAATGGGTATCAAACCAAATTCTTTTAGATTCAATTTTTCTACCAGGGCCTGCTCGCAATAAAAATTATTTGGGGCGTCGGTGATAATATAGGTCTGCTGTTCGATAATGCTGCGGGCCAGGATGCTGTTTTCCTTATCAAGGGACACATTATAGGAATAATCGAATTTCCCGCCCTTGTCGTAACCGGCGGAATAATGTACAACCGGCCTATGTTCCTGCTGGACTATATAGATAAGAGCTCTGTCAAAATTCAACCCGTCTATAAGGTTTTTCAAAATCAGGGTAAGAACTTCTTCAAGTTTCATCGAACCCCTTAGGGCTTCTGTCAGGGAATTAATGTACGTGATTTGTTTGCAGAAATTTTCCATCTTTTTAATATACTTATTCCTGCGGTAGGTGCTATAAGTGGAGTATGCAATAATGACAGTAAAAGCAACCATAAAAAACGCTTTTAAAAGATAATTCTCTATGAAAAAAGAGAAAACCAAAAATAGAATCCAGGCAAAAAAAGGCCTCCAATCTGAAAATTCTATTTCTTCTATTAATCTCTTAAAAATTCTTCTCATGGTTAGGAAATTTTACTCATTTAGGAGCATAAAGTCAAACAAGTTTTATATGTTAATAACTGTTGTTTCTTCCTGCGATTTAAGAGCGGCTGTAAACAACCTGTGGCTTATAGCTGTTTCTTCCGGCGTAACACAACCTGCAAACTTCTTTAACGGCCGTTTATTTACTAATTCATATAAAAAAGCCGCTTCCATCTGCAAAATTGCATCGGAAAATCCGAATTCGAATATTTCTCCAGTAATGCTTTTGAAAGCTGTCTCCTGCCCGGTATCAATATTCTGCCAATTTTGAGCATTAACTTCATAATCCCAGTACTGCAATAATTTTGGATTTTTAGTAGAAAATCTTACAGAAGCTTTTGTCCCGATAATTTCTATATACCATGTATTTTTTTCACCCGGAGCGATTCGGTAAGTTTTAAGAGTCATGGGAAATTTTTCTTTCGTTAAGGGGTCTGTTACTTCACACATTAACACAGCATTATCCCATGTCTTACAAGGCACCCGGCCGCCTTTGCCGTCAGGGCGTTCTTTTACAATTTTTGATAAAACTGCGCGCGTATTACCGGGTATCCATCCTGCGCGAAACGGCACGTGGCAAACATGCATGCCCAAATCTCCCATACAGCCGTATTCACCGTTGTATTCAATCATTCTTTTCCAGTTTATGGGTTTATCGGGATTAATATCGCTTGAATGCAGAAAACCCGCATTAACTTCTATTATGGCTCCAAAAGCATTTTTTTCAATCATGCCGCAAATCCGCTGTACCGCAGGGTAAAAAGGAAACTCTGAAGAACAGCGTACGAAAACTCCGGGATGTTTTTTAATGCAGGATAATATTTTATCGTTCGCATTCTTGTCAATTCCAAACGGTTTTTCTCCGAGTAAATGTTTGCCTGACTCGATTAACGCGCAATAAATTTCCTCATGCAGGTTATGCGGCACAGCGCAGTAAACCGCTTCAATGTCTTTGTTGGCGCAGATAGCCCTGTAATCGTCAGTAACCTGTTTTATTGAAGAGAAATTATCAGTAAACCACTTTTCAATTTCAGGCGACTTGGGCTTGCCGCAGATTGCAACAAGTTCAAGCTTTACTTCCATCCCAGGCAAATGGCACCATCTTGCCATTGCGCTTGCTAACTCGCGGCCCATTAGGCCTAAACCAACTATCCCGAATTTTACAACTTTCATTTCTGCCTCCGGTTATTTCTTAAGTTATGTTGTTAAATACCCTTATTTCCATATTTTTCATCTTATACCCGCTGACACGTGTGTCCAAATTAGGATTGAAAAAGCCTGAACTATTCCCTATAATGGTGTGATTCAAAACCATGCCAAAACCCGATTACTGTCGGGTCTACAAGGAGGTTCAGGCTTATGAATCATCATACATTATTCGGACAATTG
>JAHIVV010000010.1 GCA_018816525.1 Elusimicrobiota bacterium | reverse complement strand
TTCATTTTTTTGAGCTGGATTCGTATTTAAATCAATGCCGCTATGAATCACTTCCCAGTTTTCTGGTTTACCGACTTTGAATTTCAGGGATTCCTTTTTTTCGCCTTCAGTCAATGCAACAAGTTTGTCGGTGATAATTGAACTTACCCGTTCAAGGAAAACAAAGAGGAAGGTTTTTAATTTGCCCGAATAGCCGTAGAAGACATGCCCGTGCGGAGTATGAACTATTTTAATTCGAAATTTGAGATTTGAAATATGATTTACAAAAAATGCTGCCCAGCGGCCTAAAAATCCGGCTTTGGATGAGTGTGTATGGATAATGTCAGGCTTTTCGGTTTCGATTATTTTATAAAGTTCAAACAGCGCCGTCAGGTCTTTTATGGGAGAAATATCCCTTATCAGAGAATCAAGGCGTTTGTTGGGAATGGTTTTTAGTGTGTTTTCAGAAACAGCGCTCCTGCCGAATATAAGCTTTGTGTCATACTTGTTTTTATTAAGCTTATCAAAAGTAATTAGAACATTTTCAGCTGAACCGCCCTTATCAAGGCGTGTAATAATATGGAGTATTTTAATTTTGTTTGGCATATATAATTTGTATTTTACTAAACAATTGAAATGGAGTCAAACCAATTAAAACGCTTGTCTTTTATGTGATATTTTAGTATACTTAGCGAACATGAGGAATTATTTGGTTGTTGGGTTAACCGGGACAAATGCTGCCGGCAAAGGTGAAGCGGCGAATTATCTCAAAAAAAGGGCTTTCAGATATTTTTCATGTTCGGATGTGCTCAGAGAAGGGTTGGCTAAACAGGGTATAGAGCCTACGAGAGATAATTTGATTGTTTATGGCAACGAATTACGCAATAAATATGGCGCCGGAGTGCTTGCAAAAAGATTAAAGCTGAAAATTAAAAGCAAATCGATCGTTGATAGTATCAGGAACGTTGAAGAGATAAAGGAATTGAGAAGGCTGCCCCATTTTGTGCTGATTGGAGTAGATGCACCGGTGAAATTAAGGTTTAAGAGGGCTTTAAAGAGAAACAGGTTGGGCGATGCGGCGACTTTAAAAGATTTTGTTGCTAAAGAAAAGAGAGAAAACACGTCGGATCCGAAGTGCCAGCAGTTGTTTAAGTGTCTTAAAGAGGTTGATATTAAAATTATAAATAATGGAACTGTTAGAGAGTTACATAACAAAATTGAGAGAATATTGAAAAATGAGCAGGCCAAGCTGGGATGAATATTTTATAAAAATGGCGTTTTTAGTCGCGGAGCGGTCTACTTGCCGCAGGCATCATGTGGGCGCGGTGATTGTCCGCGATAAAAGGATTCTTACGACCGGTTATAATGGTTCGCCTTCGGGTACAAAGGATTGTTTGGAGCTGGGCTGTTTGAGAGAAAAGCTCCATATCCTTTCCGGGACCAGGCATGAGATTTGCAGGGCGGTTCATGCTGAGCAGAATGCAATTATTCAGGCGGGACTGCACGGAATAAATATCGGCGGTTCTACAATTTATTGTACGCATTCGCCGTGCAATTTGTGCGCGAAGATGATAGCTAATGCGAAGATTTCCAGGTTTGTGACGTGTACCGATTATGCAGATAAGTCTTTCAAGAAATTATTCAAGGAAGTCGGTATCAAATTTTCCAAATTTCCCAAACCCCTCCTAAAAATCTCGGCGTTGGATTAAGTTGTTTCAACTCATTTTTAGTTTCCTCTATGAAACGTTCTAACTCTCCTGTCAAGTCATTAAGAAATGTAACCCTGGAATGAATTGAAAAGAATTCATAGTAAATCTCGTGATGGAAGGAATTGGTACAAAAAAATGTTGAACAAAAATCTGATAACAGCCTTGTTTTTATGTTTAAGCATTGCCGTATCTGCGCAGGAAACAAACAAAAATGTCCTGACTCTTGAAAAATCTATTGAAGTTGCCCTTGCCAACAACAAAAGCATACTTATTGCTAAAGAAAAGCTAACCAAGGCAAAAGGCAAAATTACCGAAGCCAAATCAGGTTTTTTACCTTCATTGACATTGCAGGTCAGCTATACTAAGTTATCGCTGGTGCCTTCATTTACATTATCCCTGCCGGTTGGCCCTGCGGTTATCACGAGGGAAATGAAGCTTGGCGCGGAAGATAATTATATGGTCAAGGCAATCCTGCAGGAAACATTGTTTGCCTGGGGCAGGGTTTCAAATTCCTACAATTTAAGCAAACACAATTTACAGGCCGCAGAACAGGCCTACAAACTTGCAGTTGACGAAACCATTTATAAGGTAACCAGAACTTTTTATGGTGCGATACTTGCCAAGAGCGTTTATGAAGCAAATGAAGAGATGCTCGAAAAATCGCAGGAGCATCTTAAAGTTGTTAAAAGTAAATTTAATTCAGGAAATGCTTCCCAGTTTGAAGTGCTTAGGGCCCGCGTGCAAGTTGAAAATACAAAACCGTTGGCCAGCAAATCAAAAAATTCTCACGAAACTGTCCTTATCAACCTTAGAAATCTATTAGGAATAAAACAAGCCCAATTGATAGAAGTGCAGGGCGAACTTATTTTTATTAAAGATGAAATTACTTTGGAAAAAGCTTTAGAGGATGCATTTACTAACCGGCCAGAGCTGAAACAAGCCGAATTAAGAAAACAAATTTCAGAAAAATCATTATCCATGGCAAAGGCTGGAAACAAGCCGAGCCTGATTGCTGTCGCAAATTATAATTACCAGAACCCTTTTTATTACACGTTGGATTGGGTTAACAATTGGTCAGCCGGTGTTGTGTTGAATTATCCTATTTTTGACGGGTTTGCAACTTCAGGAAGAGCCGGCCAAGCTAGTTCTGACCTGGAACAGGCTGAAATTCAAGAACTTCAGCTTAAGGATGGGATAGAAGTTGAAGTGAGACAGCTTATGCTTGCGCTCAATGAAGCACAGGAAAGGATTGTTTCCCAGGAAGAAAATGTAAAGCAGGCGCAGGAATCGATGAGAATTGCTGAAGTGGGCTATGCTAACGGGGTGGTTACAAACCTGGAAGTGATGGATACCCAGCTTGCGCTTACGCAGGCAAAGACAAATTACCTGCAGGCGTTGTATGATTATCTTACAACAAGCGCAGGACTAAAAAAAGCAACAGGCAGTACAGGATGTTCATCCCAAATGCAATGAACATTATGAAAACAATAATTAAAGAGGTGTAAAAAATGAACAAAAAAATGATGGTTCTGAGAATCGTAATTGCAGTGATTGTAGTTTTAGGGTTGGTTTTTTATTTCGTTTCAAAAAACTTTAAGGGTAATAAAAACAGCCAGGCTGCTTCGGGCGTTATTGAATGCACCCAGATAGAGATAACTTCAAAAATTTCAGGCAGAATCCAGAAGCTTTACGCCAAAGAAGGGGATACGGTAACTCAGGGTAAATTGTTGGTTGAACTCGCGCACGATGAAATTTCCGCTCAGTTTGACCAGGTTGACGCAAATTATAAAAATGCGCAGGCTAATCTCGCTAGATACAAAGAACTTTACGGCGCCGGGTCAATTTCCAAACAACAGCTTGATAACGCGCAAACACAAGTCGAAGTGTTATCCGCAAATATGCGCAACGCCAAAGCCCAGCTTGATAACGCATCTTTAAAAGCGCCGATTTCCGGCATAGTTTTAAGTAAAAATGCGGAGGAAGGCGAGATTGCTTTTCCCGGTATGTCTATTTTAACTGTGACAAATCCCGGGGATACCTGGATTAAAATCTATGTTCCCGAAACGATGCTTGGCAGGGTGAAACTTGGACAGGATGTAAAAGTGAAAACGGATAGTTACCCGAACAAGATTTATTCAGGCAAAGTTAGCAACATTGCATCTGAAGCGGAATTTACCCCGAAAAACATACAGATAAAAGACGAAAGAGTAAAACTTGTTTTTGCCGTCAAGGTGCGTATAGAAAATCCGAACCAGGAACTCAAACAGGGTATGCCCGCTGATGCTGAGATTGCGCTTGAGGGAAAATGATTCTTTCCGCAACAAATCTTACCAAGAAGTTTGCCGAAAATACCGCAGTAAATAATCTTTCATTCAATGTTGAAGAGGGCGAGATTTTCGGCCTGATCGGGCCGGACGGAAGCGGTAAAACAACCACTCTGCGCCTTTTATGCGGAGTAATCACCGCAACAGCAGGAGATGTAGCCCTTCCCAGCCCTATCGGATACATGCCCCAGCGTTTCAGTTTATACTCCGACCTTACTGTTGAAGAAAACATGAACTTTTTTGCCGATATGTACCAGGTACCAAAAAAGGAGCGGCAGGAACGCATGGAAGAACTATATGAATTCAGCCGTCTTCAGCCTTTTAAAAACCGGTTTGCCCAAAATCTTTCCGGAGGCATGCAAAAAAAGCTGGGGCTTTCCTGCTGTCTTATACACACGCCAAAATTACTTCTTCTCGATGAGCCGACTACCGGTGTTGACCCTGTTTCAAGGCATGAATTGTGGGATTTGCTTTACCGGTTGAAAGAAAAGGGCGTTACAATTATCGTCAGCACGCCCTATATGGATGAAGCGGAAAAATGCACGAGGGTCGCTTTGATGCATAACGGCAATTTTATTGTCTGCGCCAGCCCGGATAAACTGAAATCATATATGAAAAATGCAATTCTTGAGGTGTGGTGCGCGGATTCAAGAAAGGCGCGCGCGCTTTTTAAAACGCTTGAAGGCGTAGAAGGTATATATCCCTTCGGCGATACGCTTCATATGGTTTATAGAAAAGAAACGGCGGGAAAGCCGGAAGAAGAAGCCATTAAAAATATTCTGGCAAAAAACAATATTGAACTTTTTGATATGCATAAAATCAGCCCTTCGTTTGAGGATGTTTTTATTTCATTGATTGAAAAAGGCGGTTAATCAGGCATGGAATCTATTTCAGTAACGAATCTTACAAAGCAGTTCGGGAAATTCACTGCGGTTAACGCTATAAATTTTGAAATCCGCCAGGGTGAAATTTTCGGTTTTTTAGGCCCTAACGGTTCCGGCAAGTCAACCACTATCAGGATGTTGTGCGGGATAATTGAATCTACTTCCGGCGAGGGTTATGTCGGAGGATACAATATTAATACAGAATCAGAAAAAGTTAAGAGCGTTATCGGTTATATGTCGCAAAAGTTTTCTCTCTATGAGGATTTATCCGTATCGCAGAATATAGATTTTTACAGCGGTATATACGGAATCCCGAAAGAAAAGAAGCAGGAAAAAAAGGATTGGATACTGGAAATGGCGGGTTTGAAAGGGAAGGAACGCTCCACGCCGAAAGAGCTTTCCGGAGGCTGGAGGCAGAGGCTGGCCCTGGGCTGCGCGGTAATCCACCAGCCGAAAATAATATTTCTCGATGAACCTACAGCGGGCGTTGACCCGATTTCAAGAAGAAATTTCTGGGACCTTATCCAGGATTTATCTCAGCAGGGCATCACTATTTTCGTAACTACGCACTATATGGACGAGGCGGAACACTGCAACCGCCTGGCTTTTATTTATAATGGGGATTTAATTTCAACCGGCACGCCCAGGGAATTAAAAACAGGAATGCATTCTTTGGAAGAAGTGTTTGTTAATCTGATTAAAAAACATGACAAATAGAATCCTGGCAATTGCGAAAAAGGAAATCATACACATTCGCAGGGATACGCGCACGCTTATGCTTGCCATAGGCTTGCCGGTGATACTGCTGTTAATTTTCGGCTACGCAATCACATTTGATATTAAACATATACCCATCGCGGTTTGCGACCTGGATATGTCACAGAAAAGCAGGGAACTTGTCAGCATGTTTGCTTACAGCGGGTATTTTGACGTTGTGGATTATATTCCTTCTGTGAATAAAGCTGATGCGCTTTTAAACAGCGGGAAATGCAAGGTTGTGCTCGTAATTCCTCTGAATTTTTCAAAAATGCTCTATCGCGGCGAAAAGGCTTCAGTGCAGATTTTAATTGACGGCGTTGAGGCAAACACGACATCTGTTGCGTTAGGTTACATTCAGGGAATAATGCAGATGTATTCTTCAAAAATACTGCTTGACGTTTTGAATAAAGCCGGTTTCTCAAATCAAATTAAAGGCATGCCTCCGGTTGATGCAAAAATCAGGGTGTGGTATAACCCGGAATTGCGCAGCCAGAACTATGTGATCCCGGGTTTGATTGCGGTAATAATGATGATTATTACTGCCATGCTTACATCTCTTACGATTGTCAGGGAAAAAGAAAGGGGCACTATTGAACAGCTTATAATCACGCCGGTAAAACCTTACGAGATAATGCTAGGAAAAATCCTGCCTTATCTTTTGATAGGTTTATTTGATATGCTGATTGTTTTTATCGTAGGGATACTGGTTTTCAAAGTGCCTTTTATCGGGAATTTCATATATCTTTTTATTTTCGCTGTGATTTTTGCCGTGTGCGGGCTGGGTATCGGGCTTCTCATTTCAACTATCGCGGATTCACAGACTTTTGCGATCCAGCTGACGCTTATTACCTCAATGCTTCCGGCATTTCTTTTGTCGGGGTTCATGATCCCAATAAAAAATATGCCCGGCATAATACAATTTGTAACTTATGCGATTCCTGCCAGGTATTTTATAATAGTTTTGAGGGGAATATTTTTAAAAGGAAGCAACATATTTATTTTGTGGAAAGAATTTGTTTTTCTTTCAGCTCTTGCTTTCTTGCTGATGGCGGTGTGTTCGAAGAGATTCAAGAAGAAATTGGATTAGGGGAGCTATGGTGTTAAACAGAATTAGGATTTAAAAAGATGAATAGGATTTATTACATTATCAAAAAAGAATACATACAGACTTTTAAAGACAAGCGCATGGTAATGCTTATCTTTGTGGCGCCTATTATTCAACTTCTTCTGCTGGGGTATGCGGTGAATATGGATATCAAGCATGTATCCACTGCGGTGATTGACAGAGACCGGTCTTTTGAAAGCAGGGATTTTATAAGAGACGTAAGCGCTTCAAGGTATTTTGACATAGTTTTTTATCTTAAAGAAAATGAAGACGTTCATAAAATATTCCAGAAACAGCAGGCTGAGATGGTAATAATCATACCTCCGGACTTTTCCAGGAAATTAAAAAGAAACGAAAAATCGCCTGTGCAGGTAATTGTTGACGGCAGTGATTCAAATTTCGCAACTATTGTGGTAGGGAATATCACTCAGGTTGTAAGGCGTTTTTCAGAAAAGTATTCAACAAAAATGCTTGAAAGGATGAAATACTCGATAAAGATCCCGAGAGTGAACCCGCAAACCAGAATCTGGTATAACCCGGAAGCCAAAAGTTCAAATTTTATGGTTCCGGGTGTAATCTGCATGATATTGCTGGTGGTAACTTCTTTGCTTACAGCTATGGCTATCACCCGCGAAAGGGAAATCGGAACGATGGAACAGCTGATAGTTACTCCGATTAAGCCTATCGAGCTTATTCTTGGTAAACTGATTCCTTTTGCACTTATAGGATTTTGTCAGGTGGGGTTAATAGTTGCCGCTGCGCAGTTAATTTTTGGTGTGCCAATGAAGGGTAGTGTTTTACTGCTTTTTGCTTTATCAGGATTAGCTCTTCTGACTACGCTGGGGCTGGGGTTGTTTATTTCAACTATTTCTCAAACGCAGCAGCAGGCAATGATGTCAACCTTTATGGTTATAATGCCTTCAATAATTTTATCGGGATTTTTCTTTCCTATTACCAACATGCCTAGGCCTGCCCAGATTATAACCTATTTTATTCCTTTAAGGTATTTCCTTCATATTATACGCAGCATTTTTCTGAAAGGAAGCGGGCTGGATATTTTATGGCCGGATGCACTGGCCTTACTGGTTTTTGGGGTAGCAATTATAGCTTTGAGTGTTGCCAGATTTAAGAAAAGACTGGGATGAAACCTATATTTTTTTTATTGCTTCTATTCTCTGTAGAATCGGGGGGTGGGAATATTCCAAAAAAACCTTTAGAGGGTGGGGAGTAAGGTTAGAAAGATTATCAACCGAAAGCTTTTTCAGCGCGGCTGTCATTGATTCAGGTTTATTATAAGCGCTCACAGCAAATCTATCTGCTTCATATTCATGCTTGCGCGATAAAATATTGCCCAGTATTGAAAGAATCAGGTTTATCGGAGTAAACAGAAACCCAAAAAAGAATAAACTCGCATAAATCGAAATGTTTGCCATCTTGAAAGCGGCAAAAAGCTGTTGGTTGTTTAAAAACAGCGAAAGTATGAAAAACATTAATCCGGTAGTGAAAATTGTGATAATTAAGGATTTAAAAATATGTTTTTTCTTATAATGGCCTATCTCGTGGGCCAGCACGGATACAAGCTCATCTACTGTGTGTTTTTGAATTAGAGTATCGAATAAAACTATCCTGCGGTATTTGCCGAATCCTGTAAAATAAGCGTTTGATTTAGTTGACCTCTTGGAAGCATCCATCTTAAATAAACCGCTGAGCTTAAAGTTCTGTTCTTTCGCAAAATTTTCAATTGCAGTTTTAAGCTCGCCTTCTTCTAAAGGAATAAACTTATTAAAAAGCGGCATTATTACTACCGGCGCTATAAAAGCGAGAAATAAATAAACAACTGTGACAAGAACCCAGCAGTAAATCCAGGCGGATGAACCCGTCTTTGCGAAAAACCACAGCACTAAAGCAAAAACAATGCCCCCGATAATTCCTGTTAAAAGCCATTCTTTCAAGTGATCAAGGATAAAGGTTTTTATGGTGGTTTTATTAAACCCGAACTTTTCTTCTATAACAAAAGTATGGTATGCAGTAAAAGGAATACTTATTATTTCGGACGCAAACATAACTACCCCCGCGAAAATAAGCCCGGTAAATATACTGTTGAATCCAAATCCTCTGGCAAAATTATCTATGCAGTTAAATCCGCCGGCAAGGATAAACATAAGAACGATGACAAGATTAAATGAATCCGCTATTAAATCAAAATTGGTATTCTCTTTAAGATAGGTTTGCGAGATTTTGTATTTATCTTGTGAATAATGGCCGGCAAATTCTTCAGGAAGCACGGTAGAGATATGTTTTACATTGAGGGTTTCAACAACAAGGTTAAGCAGGTAATTGCCGATCAGGATTGCCAGAATGATAATCAGATAAATGTTCATTTTTTACCTATTTAATACCCAATGTTAGTCGCTTAGAAGACTATTGGGTATATTGTCCTTTAAAAAAAGAGCAGTTTATCTGCTCTTTTTTTCTAAATGGAGGTGGCGGGGGTCGAACCCGCGACCTTATCCACGCCAAGGATACGCTCTCCCAATTGAGCTACACCCCCATTTGTTTTCAGGTTTCTATATTAGCATTTTTTAAAGCAGTGGTAAAGGATTATGGCCAATTATTTGTGATTAGATAAAAATTCTCTTATTTCCTGGTCTTTGGGAGATAGTTTTAATGCCTTTGCCCAAACCTCTTTTGCCTTAGCTTTTAATTCGCTGTTTTTTTCTGCATTAGCAACACAATACATCGCTGAACCAAGGCGTTTTAATGCAGTTATATTTCCAGGCTCAAGGTCTAGGATATCGCTTGACTCTTCCATTGCCAAATTGAATTTACCGTCATAAATATAATAGAGAGCTAAAAAAAGTTTGTAATCTACTAACTTAAATCCCTTAGGCATTTCCTGGCTCTTGGCTATTTCAACATATTGGTCTTTCGGCATAATATACAACTGTTTTGCAGTTTGATCTTCTGACAATTCCCAGGCATAATAAATCTTGTTTATCGAAATCTTGTCATCTCCGCTTATTTCGGCTGTTATAGCAACCACGTTGCCTAATTTTTCTAATAATTTATCCCAAACTACATTATCATCGTAGCTGTCCATGAGCATGTACAATTTGTTTTTTGCTTTTTTATAATAACCGCCCTTTATCAGGTTAACAACAGGCACTAATTCTTTATCAATTTGTTCATCAAATGCCCTGTCATATATTTTTGTTTCAGGCGGCGGGGGCGGCGGCTCTTGCCTGGGTGCTGGTTCTTTTGTTTCTTTTACTTCAGTTTCCTTCTCTCTTTTTTTAGGTGTTCCCGTACATAACTTGCTCCTTGTTACGATGGAAAATTTTTGTACGCTGCCAAACTCTTTTGATGATATTTGACTTACATCTAACTGAAAGTGGCTGTTCATAAAGCCAAAACCTAACGTAATATCATTGGATCACTTTCCGCACCTTATAAATATTGAGTTATCAATAAGCGCTTCCATACCAAAATTTTGTTTCGTCGTTTTTCCATTTTCAGATAAAATTAAATCTGTATCGGCAAGCAGATAACTATTTCCTTTGATATTTTGTTTGTAAGCTATCCCATACCTTATTGTTTCCGATAAAAATTCATCGTCTTTTTGGCCATTCGTGTTTTGAAATGAAACACCAAAAGATAAACCTTCAATCCCGGGATAAATCAAAGTTCCAATATCATATAAAGTATCTGTTTGTTCAAGGCCATCGGACTTTGACTGAAAATTCTTAGTATTAACGCCAAAGGACAGGTATTTCGCCGGGCTAAGCGCATAAGTAAGCGTTAATATACTATCTTGCTGTGAAGAATAATCGCCGGTGCCGGATAAAACGTTTGATGTTTGGCTGTTAAAAAAGTTTAAACCAAAAGAACCAACTATTTTTGTATTGTAAGCATAACCCCATAAAGTCTGCATGTTACTTGAACCTTTCCCTGCAAACATTAACGCCCCTTCTTCGTTTTTTATATTAGTAATACCGGCGGGATTATAATTGGGCCCAAAGATATCATCAGACACTGCCGTATAAGCTTCACCCATACCGCAAGGCCTTGTTCCTGATTGCTCTCTTAAATAATTTATATCAGCTATTTGAGAATCACAAAAAGAAATATTTGGAATTAAATAGAATAAATAGACGTGTATTAAAATAAAAAAACTTACTGGCAGCCTGGCGATCATTAGATGCCTCAAGTGTAGAATAGCATTACTTATAAAAATGGCGGGCTTTTTGCCTTTTGTGTTCAATTATCCTGCGTTTTTTGAAGGCAGGCACGCCGGTGATAATTTCTTTTTGTTTTTCTTTTTTTACTAAATCTTTTTCCACGAAAACATTCTCTTTTGTAAAGGGGTTCATTTCCGTGTAATACATCAGCGCGGAGTAGGTTGACGGGAGCGGGGTATAAATCTGTATCTGCTCCGGGTTTATTTTCAGGTTTTTGGATATAAACTCTTCCATTTTTTCCATCTCCCGGTCCGTGCATCCCGGATGCGCCGCTATAAAATAATACGTCAGGAACTGGTTCTTGCCCGTCTCCTGCTTAAGCTGGTCAAACATCTGCTTGAATTTATGCAGGTAATCCTTATTTTGTTTGCCCATCATCTTGAGCACATGTCCCTCGGTGTGTTCCGGGGCGATTTTTATCTGCCCTGAAGTATGGTTTTCAACAATTTCTTTCAAATAATTATAGCCGTTGAGTTTATCTTCAATTATCATGTCATAACGAAGGCCCGAAGCTATAAAAACCTTATTTATCCCGTCAATGTTATGAATTCTACGTAAAAGGTCAATCTGCCTGCGGTGGTCCAGGTTTAGATTTTTACATATGCTTGGGTAGAGGCATTTTTTATCGGCACAGCCGCCTTCGGA
>JAHIVV010000009.1 GCA_018816525.1 Elusimicrobiota bacterium | reverse complement strand
CGCCGGCTGTTCACGCAAATTAAACCATTTTGACGTCCAGTCTTCGATATAACCTAATCTGTTTGCTTTTGGTGATACTTTTTGTCCCATTTAAATCCGTCCTTTACATTTTATTAAATTTTTTTGTCTGCGACAATTATTATCAGGTGAGAAGTTCTGTGTTTGTATTGTGCCGCGCGGCCAAACGCCCTGGCGCGCCATCTTTTTAATGACGGGCCTCCGTTTACGTAACATTCTTTAACAAATACTCCGTCCATAGTTTTAAGCCTGCCTATGTTTGCCACTGCGCTTTTCAGCGTTTTCTCTATTAAAGTTTTTGGTGATTTTTGCGCAAACATCAATATTTTAAATGCTTCCTTTACAGGTTTTTTTCTGATTAAAGTAAGCATCTGTCCTATTTTTCTCGGTGCTATTCTGATAAAATTAGCTTTGGCTGTTGCTTCCATGGTTATCTTACCTCAATTATGTAAGTTCTGATGCTTCTTTTGTATGAGCTTCACCGTGAGACCTGAAAAATCTCGTCAATGAAAATTCTCCTAATTTATGCCCGACCATTTGCTCAGATACAAAAACTGGGACAAATTTCCTGCCGTTGTGCACACCGATGGTGTGGCCTACAAATTCAGGAATTACTACACAATCCCGAGACCAGGTGCGAACCATCTTTTTTTCGCCTGATTGATTTAATACTTGAATCTTTTTATACAAGTGCGGGTCTATAAAAGGCCCTTTTTTCGATGATCTTCCCATTAAATTATTCCTTGCTCCTTTGTCTTACTACTACCCAGTCCCACATTTTTCTTCTGCGGGTTTTATATCCTTTTGAAGGGACGTTGCTGTACGAGCGCGGCTGGTTATTACCTTTTGATTTGCCGCGGCCGCCGCCATGCGGATGGTCAACCTGGTTCATAGCTGTACCTCTGGTAACTGGCCTGAAACCCAAATACGAGGACCGGCCCGCTTTGCCAAGAGTTATATTTTCATGATCAATATTGCTGATTTGTCCTATCGTAGCCATGCACCGAATTAAGAAAAGCCTTATTTCTCCTGAAGGCATTCTTATGCTTGCATATTTTCCTTCTTTTGCCATTAATTGTGCTGATGTTCCCGCGGATCTGACCAGTTTTGCTCCGCAGCCGGGCAATAGTTCTACATTGTGTATTGTGGTACCAATGGGTATATTTTCAAGAGGCAATGCGTTACCATCCTTTATTTCTGCATCCGGGCCAGATATGACTTTATCGCCTTTTTTTAAATTTAAAGGCTGAATAATATATCTTTTTTCTCCGTCTTCATATTCCAGCAGCGCAATCCTTGCTGACCTGTTCGGGTCGTATTCAATATCGAGTACCTTTGCCGGTATCCCTGTTTTATCTCTTTTAAAATCAATTATTCTATAATACCTTTTATGCCCGCCGCCGCGATGAAGCGTCATTATTTTTCCGGTATTATTCCTGCCGCCGGATTTCTTCAATGCTTCAATAAGGCTTTTTTCCGGTTCATCTTTAGTTATGTCCGAATTAGTAGTCGTCGTTATGAATCTTCTTACTGGCGTATAGGGTTTGTATGTTTTTATTGGCATCTCTTCTTCCTTTATTTCGTCTCTTCGGCTATTTTAATTTCCTGACCCGGGGCAAGCTTTATTATCGCTTTTTTCCAATCCGGCCTGTAACCTGAATACCTGCCTACTCTGCGGACTTTTCCGTGAACAATCATGGTATGCACTTTTTTTGCATCTACATCAAACAATTCTTTCACTGCTTGTTTTATCTGAGGTTTCGTAGCCTTTTTGTCAACCAAAAAAACATACTTATTTTCTTTTTCTCTTAAAATTGTTGTACGTTCGGTAATTATCGGCTTTTTGATTATATCATATGCATTCATTTTTATCTCCGTTAATTTTTATTAGTAAACTGATTAAATGCATCTTCAACGAAAATCACTTTTCTAGCCCAGAGAACCTTATAAGCATTTAAAAAATTCACTGGGATAAGTTCGAGATTTTCAATATTCCTTGAGGCCAGCCTTAAATTTTTTTCAGCTTCTTTAACAACTAACAAAACGTTTTCCTTTTTGACGTTTAATTTATGAAGAATCTGCTGAAGTTTTTTCGTTTTACAATCTTCTATTTTCAAATCCTTTAATAATATAAGTTCATTTCCTTCGATTTTTGATTTTACCGCCATACCCAGAGCTGCCTGCAATTTCTTTTTTGGTAAATATTGCCTGTAGGATCTGGGCTTCGGGCCAAACACAACTCCGCCTTTGCGAAAAAGAGGAGATCTATTAGAACCCGCCCTGGCGCGGCCTGTATGCTTCTGGTTCCAGGGCTTTGCTCCGCCGCCGGAAACTTCCGCTTTTGTTTTTGCACAGGCATTGCCTTTTCTCTGGTTTGCAAGGTACGCAATCACAACTTCATGAAGCAATACACTTGAAATTTTTACATCTGAAAGGCCGGAAGCAACAGCTTTCTCTTCTAATTTCTCGCCAGTTGAATTGTATAGTGTAACATTCATATTTTATTCCTTTTTAACACCAATGTCTTACTTTTTCTTTTTGTCTGGAGCTTCTTTAGGCGCTTTGCCTTTGCCTTTAGGTTTAGCTCTTTCCTGGGCAACGAAAACTTTTGGTTTCACTTTTCTTGTTGTCTTTCTTATGATTAAAATTTCATTATTCGGACCGGGAACTGAACCTCTTAGCAACAATATATTTTGTTCCGGTAAAATATTCACTACCATCAGCCTTTGGATAGTTGTTGTTTCATCGCCCATATGGCCTGCCATTCTGGTGCCTTTTTTTACTCTCTGCGGCCTTTGAGACCCGATGGCTCCGGGTGAACGCTGATTTTCAGATTGCCCGTGCGTTGCCGGGCCTCCTCTGAAATTATGCCTTTTCATTACACCTGCAAAACCTTTACCCTTTGAAACTCCTGTTACGTCAACAAACTCGCCTTTTGTGAATATGTCAAGTTTTATTTCCTGCCCTACTTGTAAACCTTCAGGTTTGTCAATTCTGCACTCTCTTATCCATCTATGCGTTTTTACATTTGCTTTCTTGTAAAAACCCATCAAGGGTTTATTCACGTTTTTTTCTTTGCAATCGCCGTAAGCGATCTGTACGGCATCATATCCGTCTTTTTCTTTTGTCCTGATGTTTAATATCGGACAAGGGCCCGCCTGTATCAACGTTACAGGAACAATATTCCCCTGCTCATTAAAAATCCTTGTCATTCCCCGTTTAATTCCCAGTATTTCATTTATCATAGTTTTACTCAGTCTCTTTTATAATTTGATTTCTATATCTACTCCTGACGGAAGTTCCAGTTTCATAAGTTCTTCGACAGTCTTGGGAGTAGGCTCTATTATTTCCACAAGTCTCTTGTGGATTCTTGATTCAAACTGCTCGCGTGATTTTTTATCTACATGAGGCGACCTTAAAACACAATATTTTTTTATCTGTGTCGGAAGCAAAACCGGCCCCGATATACTTGCGCCTGTGCGTTTAGCCGTATCTATTATTTTTTTAATAGAATCATCCAGCATTTTGTGTTCGTACGCTCTTAATCTTATCTTTATTTTTTGTGAAAGTGTTTGTGGTGTACTCATAATTATTCAATAATCTCCGTTACCACGCCTGCCCCTACTGTGTGGCCGCCTTCCCTGATTGCAAACCTCAACTGCTTCTCCATCGCTATCGGCGTCAATAACTCTACATCCATTATCACATTGTCCCCGGGCATTACCATCTCCACTCCCTGG
>JAHIVV010000008.1 GCA_018816525.1 Elusimicrobiota bacterium | reverse complement strand
TAAGAACCAGCCCCAGAAAAACACCAAGAGTAGTATAAACATCTGTCAGCAGATGCTGGGCATCTGCTTCAAGCGCCAACGAATCTTCTTCTTTTGCTACTTTAAAAAGCATCTTTGAAACTATTATGTTCATGCACATCGAGAAAAACATTATAAACATGCCAAATTCGATTTTTTCTATTTTTACTCCGGTTATTATTTTCTCAAAAGATTCTATTATAATTATTAAACCGGCAGAAAAAATAAGGACGGCTTCAATAAGCCCTGAAATGTTTTCTGATTTGCCGTGGCCGTAAGGATGCAGTTCGTCGCTGGCATTTGACGATATCTTTACAGAATAGTAAGCTATAACACTGGCTATAAGATCAATTCCTGAATGAACGGATTCAGAAATAACGCTGATAGAACCGGTAAGCAGCCCAACAACAGCTTTACCTATAACTAAAAGCGCGTTGGAAACTATCGACAAAGCAGCTACTTTAGTCTTATTATTTTTCAATCTCATTTATGGGTCTTCGGAAAAAATAGGCAGTCTTGCAGGCTAAATACATTAACCCAAAAAACTGCCCATTTAATTGTTTTGTCAATTTTCAGAGCTAAATCCGAAAATTATTTCTTCCCTAGAATTCTGAATACTTTTGTTGCGCAATCGGGGCAACAGCCCTTCATTGCCTTCATGCCGTTCTTCATAACAATTTCTTTACCATCTTTAATCTCAACTTCTTTTTTACACTTCATGCATCTGCCTTTTGCCATTTTACCGTGCCTCCATTGTTAGTATCATCGTAAGCCTTTATTTTAGAAAAACATTAAGGGAAAATCAAGCCTTTGTATAAATTTATTCTTCTATCTTTGAACAAATTATTTTTACCTAAAATATTTTTGTTAAGTGCGTTTTTTGGATTAATGTTCACTATCTTTACAGTCTCCTGGTTAATTTTTCCGCTAACAAGTAGTTTACCATAAGGGTCAACTATCTGGCTTTTGCCGGTAAACAGGAGCCTTTTATTTCTTCTTGTTTCTGATCCGGTTCTGTTTGCTGTAATGGCAAATACGCGATTTTCTATACATCTAGTAATCATAGCCTTTTGACAATAAGGTAAAACTAAATTTGCGCAGTGGCAAATTATTTGTGCTCCTTTGAGGCTTAAAACACGCATGGTTTCAGGAAATATCCAGTCAAAACATATCATAATCCCTATTTTTACGCCCTTTATTGAAAAAACTTCCGGTTCTTTTTCTCCGGGTTTAAACCATAGTTTTTCATCGTTGAATAAATGCAGTTTCCTGTATTTGCCGATATATCCCTTAGGGCCCACCAAAACTGCAGAGTTATAATAATTACTCTTTTGTTTTTCAGCTACTCCGCAAACAATAAATGTTTTATTTTTATTTGCTATCTCTATCAATTTTTTTGTAGTAGGCCCTTCCGGAATATTTTCTGATAATTTTTCGACTTCATTTTTTGAAGTAAAAATATATCCGGAATTACTAAGTTCAGGCAGAACTAATAAATCAGCGTGAACATTTCGCGTATGTTTTTCAATCTTTTTAAGATTTAATTCAACAGCTCCGAATATTGGCTTAAACTGTAAAAATCCTATTTTCATACTTATTGGTTCGCCTTTTTTATTACTTTTTCCAGGTTATTTTTCCAATTTGACTGTGTCATCATATACCTGGGAATTTCATATAGTTTATCCGCTGAACTAACCGGCAAAGAAATTCCGCCGCCATCAATTGTAAATGCATATTTGAAACCATTATTTTTTAGAGTCTCTATGGTGATTGGCGACCTTAATCCAAATGGATATACAAATATTGTTATAGGCTTTTGGAATTTGTTTTCCAGTACCTTTTTTGATTTTTCTATTTCAAAGAGAAACCTTGCCTTACTTTTATCATAAAATTTCTGGTTTAATTTTTCATGAAAATAACCATGAGAGGCTATTTCCCAGCCATCAGCGGATAATTCCTTTAATTGCTCCCAAGTCATGGCATACTTTTTTCTGCTTATTATTGCCGGGTATATTGCAAGCAGCGGCTTGATATCTAATGGCTTTAATATTTCGTTGTAAATCCTGAACACACTTTCATTCCCGTCATCAATGGTAATGAGTATGTTTTTATTTCCAGTTACTTTGCTATTAATAAAATCAGAAACCGAGATAACGCTAAACCCGTTATTTTTGAGTATAACCAGGTGATTTCGTAATTCTTCAGGAGAAAAATCCGTAGGAAATCTTTTATTGCTCAAAAAAGAATGGTAGCATAATACGAATACCTTTTGGCCGCAAAAACCAATATTTGAAATAAATAACACAACTAAAGTTAGCAATAAAAATATTTTTTTTCTTTCCCGCAGTTTTTCCAGCTGTTCTTTTGTCGGTTTTCCCATTTCAACCAGGCCGCTTGTAAGCTTTTCCTGCCGGAGTATTTCCTCTTTGAGCTTTGGCAATTTTGACCTAATCTGCAATATTTCCCCCCGCAATTCTTCTATTTTTTTATCATTGCTTATTGCGTCAATTTTATTTAAGGACTCTGCTTCTTGAGCTATTTCATCCAATTCTTTCTGCAATTGATCAATTTTCATTTGTCCAAGTTCTTTAACTTTCAATAAAGAATCGGTCAAAACACCCTTTTTCTTGCCAGACAGCTCGTCCTTTAGAAGCTTATTTTGTTATTCTATTTGTGCCGTCCTTTTTTCATGTAAAACACATCTGTACTCAACACTTTTTGCCAAAGCTGAAATAATGCTTGTTAACTGCATGGAAATTCATTGCCTAATTTCTTCTTTTGCATATCAGTTATTTTACCTATTTTTTCAGCATAATGCAAAATGGGGTTGAATAAAAGACTATAAAAATATATAATCAGTTATGTATAAAAAAATGAAAATACTGACAAAATGGCTGTTTATTGTTTCTTTTGTTCAGGCTATATTACTTTACACCTTTTTCGGTTTAATATATTTGCCAGCTCAAAGAAATTTTCTTCAAAACTCCCTTCTTGATAGAATGAAAGCAAAAGCTGGCTTTTACTTTCCCGCGATTAAAAAAGCACTTGAATCAAAAAATGATATTTTGATTATGAATTCGCTGGAAAATCTGTCACGCGATTCTGAGGTTATGTATGCCAGGCTAATCGATAACAACGGCAGAGTAACAGCGCATAATAAAATCCAGGATTGGGGAAAGAAACTTGACAATGCGGTAACAAAACAAATTATCGCATCGAATGAACCTGAAATTATAAAAATAGACGATGGCTACGATTATTCCATCCCAGTTGTCTCATCAACAACTAAAATAGCAAGTTTTTCGTTCGGTATTACCTTAGATAAGGTAAATATCATTTATATTCAAGAAAAAAACAGGGCAATAAAAACCGCTCTAATAATTTTTATTATTACGACCGCAGCTTATTTTTTGGTCTTTAGGGCTTTAATAATTCTGCCTCTAATTCAGCTGCAAAAAAGAATTAAATCTGCTATTTTAGGCCAGGTAGGCGAGAGATTGGCTTTAAAAAGAAATGACGAGTTAGGCAGTCTTGCCGCAACTATTGACAAACTTATTGAAAAACTTACCAAATAATCTTATAACATCCTGTAATTCATTTTAACAACTTCCCCGTTTTCAAAAAAGAAGGTTTTGTTCCAATTGCTCCTTGAACCGTCTACGCTTACGGTGCAGTCAACATTCATTGAGCCTTTTCCGTTTTTCACAGCATTGGTTTTTACGGTCATTTTTACCGTATCTTCACCATAGGTTTCTTTTAAATACTGCTTTGCTGTTTCTGTTAACTCCGCTTCATTGTGTTCCATGTCATCCCTCTCCTTTACTTCAATTTGGAATTTATGTACTTATTTTACTTTTTTCGGAAAGTTTTTTCAAGACTTCTTGATACAGATGTCAGTTAAACTGGTTTATTATTCATTTTTTAAAACCCTCCACCTAAAAAGGAAAGCACAATCGGGGCGAAGATTACGATAAATATTGTAGGAAAAATGAGGAGAATCAGCGGGATCATCATCTTTACCGGCGCCTGCGCGCCAAGCTTTTCAGCCATAATAGACCGCTCTGACCTGAATTGCTCAGAAAGCATTTTTAAAGTAGCCGATACCGGAGACCCTGTCTGCAAAGCCTGCGTAATTGAACTAATTACACTAGAAAGGTATTTATTATCTATTCTTGCCGACAAATCCAACAAAGCAGTAATACGATTTTTACCAAGTTTTACTTCCTGCTGGTAAAGATATAGCTCAGTAGTTAAAGTATTCTTTTCATTTTCAATTAAAATATTTATTGCTGAGTTAAAATCTACTCCTGCTTCCACTAAAAGTGTCAGTAAATCAAGTGCATCAGGCAAACTTCTAAAAATAGCTCTCTGCTTCTTGCTGATTTTATCTTTTAACCAGAGATATGGCATAAAAAAACCAATTGCAAACAATACTAGTAGTAAAAAAATATCAAAAGAATTAAAAAGCACTAGGCCTAAAGCTATTCCGCCTAAACCGGCAATAACCTGCATACCTGTAAATGTCTGATCACCGATATTTGCAAGCCCTGCTGTAGCAATTAACTTATTTATGTCTGATAGGTACTTTTTAATAGCAGGATACTGCATTTCACCTATTTTTACCCCGACTTTCACCGAAAGCCTTTTCAATGTAACTACAATTCCCTTTTCTTTATTCACAACCACCAGCGAACCCGAGTTTAGCCTCCGGTTAATTCTCTTTTGCTTTGCAGAAGCAAATAACCAAATACTAAGCAGATAAACACCAACTCCAGTTAAAGCTGCTATAAATAAAATCATATTAAACTCCTATATATCTATTGAAACAATTTTCATAATGATAAAATTCCCAACTGCCACCATCGCAACTGCAAGTAATAGCAATAACTTCCCAATCAGTGTTTTAAACATCAATCCAAACAACGAAGGTTCCATGAAATTTAAAACTGCCAGCAGCACAAACGGAATAAAAGTAATTATCCAGGCTGACATCCGGCCTTGTGAAGTAATAGCATCAATTTTGTCCTGGATTTTCTTCCTTTCGCGGATCGTTCCTGATATTTTAAAAAGATTCTCGCCTAAATTTCCGCCATATTCTTTTGCTACATTAATTGCGAGCACAACAATGCCCAAATCCCTGCTATTTACCCTCTGTGCCATATTTTTCATTGCCTGGTCAGTACCTGTACCCAGCTTTATTTGTTTCAAAGTCTCTGAGAATTCCAATGAAACCGGCGGCTTGCTTTCCTTTACTACAACTTCAAGCGCCTGCTGCAAGCTGGCCCCGGAGCGGACACAATTGGCAATCACACCAAGCGCATCAACCAGCTGTTCCTCAAATTTAATTTTCTGCTTCTTCGCTTTACGGTTTATTAATATCGTTGGCGTAAAGTATCCAGCGGCAGCAAAGATCAAACTAAAAACAAAATCCTGAATCAAGCATAAAGCAATACTAAAAAAAACGGCCGACAATATCAGCTTAATTTTGGAGGCTTCTTTTGACTTGGGAGCGTTTTCAAGAATTTCTATATACTTTTTCGGCTCAAACTTAAATTTTTTTGCCTTAGAACCTAGTTCATTGGACACTTTAGAATACGATTGGGCAAGTTTACTGATTAATTTATTAACCAAATAAAACGCTATAACTCCAAAAACTGCTGCTATTAAATATTTCATTAATACCTTCCTAATACCCCATGCTACTCGCTTGGAAGAGTATGGGGTACATCACCCTTAATTTATTAGTTTATTTTTATCAAACTCAAGGCCATGCGCTTTAATTTCTTCAAAAAATGTCGGCAATGTGCCTGTAGCTTTCATTTCACCGATTACTTTTGTGTTTTCGAGGCCTGTCTGTTTGTAACGAAAAATATCGTACAAAACCATTTCGCTTTTTTCATTTGTAGCTACTTCGGTTATATGCGTAACCTTCCTTGAACCATCGCTAAAACGGCTTATCTGTACAATTAAGTCAATAGCACCCACGATTTGTTCCCTTATGGCCCGCTCAGGCAACTCTGTACCCGCCATGATAACCATAGTTGTAATACGTGAAATTGTATCTTTCGGTGTATTAGCATGAACTGTAGTCAACGAACCGTCGTGACCGGTATTCATGGCCTGTAACATATCAAGAGTTTCCCCAGAACGGCACTCACCTACAATAATCCTGTCAGGGCGCATACGCAATGAATTTACAACAAGCCTTCTGATGCTTATTTCGCCTGTACCTTCAATTGAAGGAGGCCTGCTTTCAAGTGTGACTACATGATCCTGTTTAAGTTTCAATTCTGCGGAATCTTCGATTGTAACGATGCGTTCATCAGAAGGAATAAAAGAGGAAAGCATATTCAAAAGAGTTGTCTTGCCCGAACCAGTACCTCCAGAAACTATAATATTTTTTCTCAATAGCACGCAAACCTTCAAAAAGTCAACCATATCCTGCGTAATTGAATTAAATTTTATCAGTTCCGGAAAACCCAGCCGGTTTGCAACAAATTTTCTTATGGTTATTGTCGGGCCTACCAGCGCCAATGGAGGAATAACCACATTTACGCGGGAACCGTCTGAAAGCCTGGCATCCACTAAGGGAGAACTTTCATCTACGCGCCTTCCAATTGGCGCCAGAATTCTGTCAATAATGGTTACTATCTGGGAATCTGAGTCAAATTTTATATCAGAGAGCTGAATTTTGCCTTTTTTCTCTATATAGATTTTGTCCTTACCGTTAACCATTATCTCAGATATCTCTTCTTCCTTTAACAATATCTCCAAAGGCCCTAACCCGAGTATTTCATCCAAGAGTTGACTGACAAGCTGAGACCGTTCTTCGCGCGAATCCAATTCTTTTGCTTCCTCTGCCAGCAGGTCTTCTATTTTTTCGCGGGTTAAATTCCTGACTTCCTGAAGTTTTTTCGGATCAGATGAGCCCTTTAAATCCAGGGATTTCAGGTTAAATTCACTTATTAACCGCTTGTGGATCCGTTTTTTCAACTCAGTTATAATCTGTTCTTTTGATACATCTGAGCCTTCAGTTATTATTTGTTTGGAATCAGGTTCTTGATTGAAGGTGTAACGTTCTTTTAGGAGCTGACCAACCTCCGAAAAAAAACCCGCCCCTTCCTTTAAGAATCGTTCCTGTTCTTTGGTTATGACAAAAGCCAGCTCCTTTATCGAACGCGAATAATCTGAATGAGGGAAAAGCTCAACGGCTGGTTTGCCTTCATTTACCGAAGGAATTGTTGATTCAGGGTCATAAAGGATTTCAGCAAATATCTTATATCCGATAAACCTTTCTATTTCTTCCTTTTCAATGCTGCCTTTTATATTACTGTTACTGATGATCACCTTGACTGCCTGGACAGGGTAATGAATTGATTTTAATCTCTCAATTACTATTTTTGTTCGGTTCATACTAAAAATATGAGGTTCAATTACCAGCAAAACCATATCGCTCAAATCCAGAACACAAAGGGCATTTTCATCAAGGTTGTTATTGATGTTCGCAAGAACCCATTCATAAGTTTCCTTCAATTGCGCGGCAGCCTTTTTCATATTCCGGTAACTGCCGTCACTTTCAAGACCTTCGGGATTTTTCCCGGCAGCCATAAATAGAACTTCTGATTTATAACGCCCAAGAAAGCTTCCAATTGAAATACTATTTGATTTATCATATGCTTCCAACAATTCACCAAGCGATCTTTCCGGCTGAAAATTGAGAAGTACAGGAATATCAGAATTATTAACAAAATCAAAATCGGCAATAACCGTTTCTTTTCTTACCTGTGCTGAAATTATTATCGCAAGATTCACTATAAGAAGCGATTTACTATAACTTTGATCCGTGTCAAGAACAGAAATTAATCTTCCCATTTTCTCTCTCATTTTGAGTACCCCAGTCTACCCGCTAGGAAGAGCCTGGGGTGTTTTGTCCTTATTTCTGATATTTTTCTAGAAGTTTAAGAGCCTGCTCCTGCTGTTTTTGGAATGACTTCATCATTTCAATAGAATTGTTTCCGGTGTTGCCCGCAGAAGCCTTGCCTGACGGCGATGCGCCGGAGCTTCCGCATAACTTTGCCAGGCTCACAGAAGCGATATCTTTTATTTTGTCATCACCGGTAGGACGGAGAGAAAATGTGAGAACACCTCTGCTTGAAGTAAGAGCTAAAACCTGAGATTCCTCAGCGGTAACTGCAAATGATACTGTAAGCTGGGATTCTGCCTCATCAGAACCTGCAGCGGCTTCACCTTCCTTTTTCTGGCCAATGCTTGAAGGTTTTACCATCCCGAGTATCTGTTTTCCAACGCTTAGAACTGTGATATTCTGTAGGATAGTTTTTGCTTCTTCAAACTTTTGGCCTTTATCATTGTAGTAATCAAGAGTTGCAATAATGTCCACCTTGTTACCCGGGCGGATTATACCCCGGATTTTGTCTTTTTCACAGGTTATTGAAAATGCGCGTTTATCTGTAGGAATCACAGCGGCAAGCCCTGTTTCCTGGCCTAGGCCAAAAAGCTTTGTTGTAAGGACCTGTTCACCCTGCATTATAGGCACAACAGCCATATAAAGAGGAATGCCGTTTTCTCCGGTAACTTCCTTAAACGTTTTTATTGCTTTTGGCTGGATGTATTCCTGAGGTACTTTGATTTCCTCGACTAGTTCGGGTTTTATCATCGCTCCCTGGTCAATATATTCCTTCGCAACTAAAACGGTAACCTTTTTAGCACCTGTTTTGTATTTGTTTTCAAGCCCCGCCAAATATCCGCCGACTAATAAGGCAACAAACAGTGAAATGAAAACCGACATTAATACTTGAGTCTTCTTATTCAAACAAATCACCTCTTTTGTTTATATTATTTACCGACTTCAGCTGTTTCTTTTGAAAGTTTGTCCTTTGAAGTTGTTATCAGATTTTTTATCTGGGTTCCAAACAACTTTATTGACACTACGCATATAACAGCTATGAGCCCTATAATCAGAATATACTCTGTCATGCCCTGCGCTTCTTCTTCCCTTACAAATTTTTTGAACAACTCTCTTGCATTCACCATTTTATCCTCCTATGGATTTTGGTTTTAATTGGGGGGGGGCGCATGGGCGCCCCCCTTTCTCCGGGTTTTGGCGGAATTTCACCGCCATTTCTCTATTTCTTCTTACTTACTGTAACTGTTATTGAAACTGCTGTTTTTTTGCCTTCTTCGGTTTTATACTTCACTGTGACTTTCTCTTCAGGTGCTATTTCAGATGCCTGGATAGGTTTTTTAGCTTTCTTAATAGCTGTTTTTTCGTCAATTGAGAACGTTTCAATTTTACCTGATTTACCTATAACAGAAAGCTGAACTGCATCAATGGTTACCAACTGTCCAACATACTTTTTTGTTTTGATTTTCGTCTGGGCAAAAACCTGTGCCGATAAACCAAAAACAAAAGCAAACAACACTGAAAGCAATAATATTTTTTTCATTTGTATCACCTCCCCCCTTATGAATGATTTTCAAACAAAGGCGTTCCGGTATCATTTAAAACTTCTGACCGGCCTGACACCCAAAATTCTTTTTCACCAAACATTACTGGTAGCGAGAATTTGTAGTAAACTTCCACCCAGGAAGTTGGCGGAGTCATACTTTTTGGCAAAACTGCCTGGCTTATTTTTACCTTAACAATAAGTCTATTCTGATCCAGTTTTCTAACGTTATCTTGGTTAAAATATTTCTTTATTTCGGCTGTAACTTCATCCTCATTTAAATTCATATGCCTTATCAAATCCGTCCCATATCTTGCCGCTATTACCATCTGTTGCCTTGTTATCATCACTCTTGAATACCAGCAAATTGCTACTAAAATCATTGCTAAAGCCGGTAATAATAACGCAAATTCAACTATTGCCTGACCCTTTTGAGAGTTTGTACATTTTATTTTCATTTTTAGTGTGCGCACTCAGAACCAACCGGCACCAAGTGTGCTTCCCATCCGCCATCCATGGCTTCAATGTATTTTGTAAATGCCGCCATTGGTGTGTTACTGTCCCCTGAAGTTGGAAACATAGCGCCCTTTGTATTATAAGAAGCCGCTGCTGCAACCGTTCTAATGTCAAACCATTTATTTATACCAAACATTTTGCCGGCGAATGGGTATCCTTTGTTGGAATCAGAACCTTTATTTTTATATGCGATTATTTTTACTTTCTGTTTATGGAAATCATCGGCTTGTTCCAACCATCTTTTCCCGTTCTCTTTATTAACTATACATCCGCATATTTGCGGAAATACAGGATAGGGCCCGTAGGTTCCAAGAAGATAGGTGTTCACCCACATAGTTCCGTAATACCAAATTTCCCCTTTGTTTCTTTTTAGGTGCAGAGAAAAAGTCCCCTCATCAGTCAAAATCCCATCAGCCCCGGCTGGATTACCATTTGAATCAAGCTCCTGCCTTTTTGCAATATCTCTTGATGCCATGAAAGTTGTGCCTCCGCCATAGGGGGAATGAATGCCTTCTTGTATCTTTATCATTCCTTCTATAGTGTTCTTTGCACCTCTGGACCCGCACCAGCAAATAGAAAGCGGCGCCCCATGATTCGGGCATGGAACCCATACATGGCTTATATCTGAAGGTACATTTGCTCCCAATGATACTCCGGGAAGACCAAGATATGCGTTTAGCGGGCCCATATAGTTAAGCGCTCGTGCTCTCATTACTGCTGCGCTGATTGCCGCATTATCTGCTGCATTTTGCATCATCATTCTGTCTTTTACCAGTTTGCCAAGGTTTATAAGCACAAACCAGAACAGGCATAAAACCATTATGCAGACAAAAAATAACGGCAATACCTGGCCTTTTTGACTATTTTTACCAATTATTTGCATTTGAATACGCTTTTTTAAAATATGTCGGGTCGGGGGTGCGAACCATCCTGCTGTTTGCACGTAAATTAAGCACAGGGAGTCCGCCGCTGAAAAATTTACTTCCAGGAAACGGGTTAATTAAAGATGGAAACATTACGTTTTGGATATAGTTTTGAGTTACATCGTATGCATAAATTCTATTGCCTTCATGGTCGGCTATGTATTTATTTGCCGGAAAAATACCTTTTACATCAACTGTAGTAGGAACTATATTTTTGGTGCCGGAAATTTGCGTAGACATAACATAAGTACCGGCTAATAGAGCTTTGGTTTTTGCAAATCTGTCGTTAGTTTGTACTATTGCGGCCCGATTGGCTGATTGTGCGGCATCATAAGCTACGATAGCGCCAAAAGCGATAATCGACAGCTGGATTGTTGCAAATATTATGGGTATCAGAACAATTAAAACAACGAATGTTTCTAAAACAGCTTGTCCAGATTCATGTTTTATTTGTTTCATGGCAATATCCCTGAAATACCTGTTCTTTTTGAAGCTACTTTGTTGAAATATGCGTTTAAGGTATTACTGAAAACATTTATGCTTACCCAGCAGACGAATATAAGAAAAAAGGCTACTAATGCATATTCGGTTATAGTTTGTGCTTTTTCTTCTCTTAATATTTTTTTCATTATCTTACGATCTTTGGAGTAACGAAAATCATTATTGTTGTTTCTACATCTACTACTGAATGCCTGCCGAACAATACCCCCAACAATGGAATATCCACAAGTATTGGGATTCCTGTTTTTTTTGTTTCTTTGTTTGTTTCTATCAAACCTGCTACTGAAATGGTTTCTCCGCTTTTTAAATCCACATCAGAAGTGATTTTGCGTATAGCTATTGCGGGTATATCCTTAACCTGGTTTGCCCAATCCAGTCTGCTCACTTCTACGGTTAGATCAGTTTCAATTTTGTTTTCTGCGCTTACGGTCGGCTTTACATTAAGTTTTATCCCATATTCTTTCCACTCTATGCTTCCTCCGGAAACACCTCCGGAAATTACCGGAAACTCACCTCCTACAAGGAATTTAGCCGTTGAACCGCTTTTTGTAAGCAATTTTGGTTTTGACATTATTTTAGCTGCGCCTTTTTCAGTCAGCATCTTTAAGTCTGCGGTTAAAGCGGAATATCTAAACCAATCGCTGGGGCCGATTAAAGCAGGCAGATTTACATTTTTTGCCGGCAATGTGCCGGGAGTATATCCCGGGATTTCTCCTGATAATTCTCCCGTTTTTATTTCATCAATCCATTTTATACCCAATTCTCTTGCTTTATTATTATTGACTTCAGCTATCTCTACAGAGACTTCTATAAGGTTTTCAGCAAAACAGCTGCAAGTAAGCGCACAAAGTGCAATTAGCAATAAAAATATCTTTTTCATTTCTTCCCTGCCTGGCTTATTTCTGTTCCAGCTGTTTCTTTTGCTTTTTTGGCTCTTTCATGTTCAGGGTTGAGCCTTATAGTTAATTCCCACAACCTTATAGCTTCGCTTATCTTTCCTTGAGCGTAACATACAAGGCCTTCGTTGTAATATTTTTCGGCTGAATCTACATCTAACTTAGCTTTTTCTGCTTTCTTTGTGTCTTTTTGGTGGTTTTTGCTTGAATTTATAGTTTTTTGGTATGCATCCCGATTTTTTTTGATTTGCTCTAAAGCAATTGTTATTTGGTGTTGTGCTTTTATGTTCCAGTCTAAAGAGGAAAGCATGTTTTCTTTTTTTGCAAGTTCAATAACTTTCTCCCACTCATTTATGGCCGCTGCATATTCCTTGTTCTTTGATTTTTCTATTCCATTGCTATAATAGCCCGACAATTTGTCTTCGGTTTCCATCTCTTTTAGCAACATTTTTGTTTTATCAAGATATTCCTTAATTTCATCATTCTCCGCATTGAGGCAAAATATTTTTCCCCATTCATTTATTGATTTCTGCAAAGATCCTGAATAATAACTAACATAGGCTTTGGCATAGGATAGTTCTTCCATATCTGAATTTTTCTCTTCTTTAGCTATTTTTTTCATCGTTTTTTTTATATCTGAAAGGTAGAACGACGCGTTTCTGTAAGATAAATCTTCACTGATGACTGTTTTCAATTCATCAGTAGCTCTCAAGTAATATTTCTTAACATAATCTTCAACTGCCTGGTTATATACGGTTTCAATACTAATTTTTTGATCAGTGATTCTTTGTTTTGCCTTTTTTGCTATTTCTCTTTGTAGTTGTTTTGTGCGCCTGTGTTCAGCTGTTAATAATTGTTTATCTGATTTTATGGCCGGCTCAACTTTGAATATTGTTGTGCTTGTTGACAGCTTTATATTCTGACAATAACCTGCTAAAGAAAAAAACATTGAAATAATAAATCCAAAACCTAAAACCTTAAACAACATACTGCTTTGTTTCAAATCCCCGAAGAACAACATTGCTTAGCTCCCTTTAATTTTTCTCTAAAAAATCGTCTTTGCAACCTAATAGACGCAAAAACCTCAAAAAAGTTCCCCAAGGGAACTAAATTGCCAACAAATGCGTTTATTTGACAAGACAAGCAAACCATAATAGTTTAAGGATGAAAACAAAAACCAATAGGGGGTTTACCAAAACTTAATAGATGGTTATTTATTACGAAGAACTGGGCTGGAGATGGTTTTTAAAATCTTCTTTATTGATTGGCGCAATTTGGGGAGTTTGGCATACACCGCTTATTTTAAAAGGGCTTAAGTAAAGAGCCGATAATGAAAACTATTTCTTCCTCAACTCTTCCATAAACTTATTAACTTTTCCTTTGTATTTAGCCTCATTTTTCAAGTCACCGCCGCTCAATCCTATGCAAGCAATTGCTTTTTTTCCTGAAAGTTCTTCAATTGATGGGACAATTGACAATGCAGAACCGCTGCCGGCTGTTATTATACATGCAATTGTCTTAAATTTATCTCTATTTTTGTTTATATAAGTCCTTATCGCGGGAGTCATCCTTCCTGCCCAAACGGGAGTGCCTAAAACCACAATATCGTATTTAGATACTTCTGTCTTGATTGGTTCCAGCTCAGTCTCTTTGTTGCGCATCGCACCCCTGCCGCCGAAAATAAACCCAAAAACACCTGAACGTTTCGTTTTATCAATAAGTTTTTCAGTATCAGCCCCAACCGCTGTTGCCACATCTTTCGCTACCCTTTCAGTATTACCTGAACGCGAATAAAAAACCACCAGAATTTTCTTTCCTGTTTCCATTTTTTTTCCTCCTTGTGAATACCCCATGCTACTCGCTTGGAAGAGTATGGGGTACGCCCCCTCTTTAGCATAAACATTCTGCTGAAATAAAACACTCACTGCAAATAAACAACTTAAAATAATTTTCATGCCATTTCTACCCTTTTACCTTAAAAAATATAGAATAACCGGAATACTAAACGCGCTTAGTACTGTTGACCAGAAAACCAGCTGGGATGCCAGTTCTGCTTCATTATCATATTCTGCCGCAAGCAAATAGGCATTTACTGCAACGGGCAACCCGGAAGAAAGTATCATAATAGGGCCGATATTTCCGGTGAATTTGAAAAACGGGACTAAAAGAACCGCAATAATTGGCGCTATAACAAGCCTCATAAAAACGCCGAGGGAAACAAACTTCAAATCTTTCCCGGGTTTGCTTAAAGCAAGCTGGGCGCCCAAAGTTAAAAGCGCTACGGCTATAAGCCCGTCAGCAAGATGCCCGATAGGTATCATGATTTGATGCGGCGGGTTCAAATGAAAAAAGCGCAAAGCAAAACCAATAAAAATTGCATATATCACCGGGATTTTTAGGAGATTAACCATTGTTTTACTCATATCTTTGTGTTCTGATTCCATCATGAATATTCCCATCGTAAAACATAAAAGGTTGAGGGCTATCATAATGATGGCGATAACGCTTACACCCTCTGTTCCATAGGCCAGCAACATCAAAGGAATGCCATAATTTCCCGCATTGTGAAAAACCGTACAAAGAGTGAGCGTTGTCCTTTTTTGCCTGACAACCTTTGGAGAAAACAATATAAACGAAATTGCAAATAAAATGGCAAAATGAATTAAATAGAACAACAAAATACCTATTGTTTTTGAAGGCTGAAGGTCTGAATCGAGCATTTTTACAAAAATCAGGGCTGGCACAAAAACATAGAAATTCAAGTCTGAAAGCGTCCTCATATTCAGTTTGAACTTTTTTTCCATTATATAACCCACAGCAATGATAAAAAACACAGGAATGATAACATTCATGAATATTTCTATAAACATTGTATCCCCCGATTTTCCAAAGGATTATACAAAAATGAAAAAACAAATGGAATACCCACTTGCCAGCATTATGCATTATTAGGTATAATTGATTTGGAAAAATGGCTACTAATCTAATGAACGAAGAAAAAGATAAAAGCAGGGATTTTATAAGGACGATAATTGACGAAGACCTGAGGTCCGGCAAAAATGGCGGGCGTGTAGAAACACGCTTCCCTCCCGAACCCAACGGTTACCTGCACATAGGCCATGCAAAAGCCATTTGCATTAATTTCGGCATTGCAAAAGAATATAACGGCTCGTGCCACCTGAGAATGGACGACACGAACCCCGTCAAAGAGGATGTTGAATATATCGATTCGATACAGGAAGATATAAAATGGCTGGGTTTCGGCTGGGGCAAGCATTTTTATTATGCATCAGATTATTATGAAAAGTTACACCAACACGCAGCTGAATTGATTAAAAAGGGTAAAGCATATGTCTGCCACCTGAATGTTGACCAAATACGCGAATACCGCGGAACCCTGACCGAGCCTGGCAAAAACAGCCCCTATCGTGACCGCTCAGTTGAAGAAAACCTCTCGCTTTTTGAAAAAATGAAAAGCGGCGAGCTTAAAGACGGAGAATGCTCGCTCCGCGCAAAAATAGACATGGCACACCCAAATCTCAACATGCGCGACCCTGTAATCTATAGAATAAAGCACGCAATCCATCACAGAACCGGTGACAAGTGGTGTATTTACCCAACCTACGATTATGCGCACCCGATTTCAGATGCTCTTGAAAAAATAACCCACTCATTATGCTCCCTGGAATTTGAAGACCACCGCCCTTTGTATGACTGGGTATTGAATAACATAACTATTGACTGCCATCCTCGACAGATTGAATTTGCAAGATTGAACCTGACATATACTGTAATGAGCAAACGCAAACTTCTCCAGCTGGTTCAGGAAAAGATTGTCACGGGATGGGATGACCCGCGGTTACCAACACTATCAGGACTGCGCAGGCGCGGGTACACGCCCCAATCAATTATAAATTTCTGCGATCGCATAGGAATTGCAAAATCAAACAGTACAGTAGATTTTGGTTTACTGGAATACTGCATAAGAGAAGATTTAAATAAAAATGCACCCAGAGTAATGGTAGTGCTTGACCCGGTTAAGGTAATAATTACAAATTATGCTGACGGATTAGTTGAAGAATTGGACGCAGACAATAATCCCGAAGACATATCTGCCGGTAAAAGAAAAGTGCCCTTTTCAAAAATTATTTATATAGAGAGAGAGGATTTTCGTGAAGTTGCGCCAAAGAAATTTTTCAGGCTGGCTCCGGGACAGGAAGTGCGTCTAAAGCACGCTTACTACATTACTTGCGAAAAAGTTATTAAGGACGAAAAAACCGGAGAAATACTGGAGATTCACTGCAAATATGACCCGCACTCCCGCGGCGGCGGAACATCGGATAACAGAAAAGTCCATGGCACTCTACACTGGGTGTCAGCGCAGCAGGCAATCGATACCGAAGTTAGAATATATGAGAATTTATTTACCCTGCCCGGCCCGGACAACGTTAAGAAAGATGAAGATTTCAAAAATTACATCAATCCCCTATCACTAAAAATACTCTCTAACTGCAAAGCAGAACCATCCCTAAAAAATGCAAAACCCGGAGCGCGATATCAATTCATACGCCACGGGTATTTTAGCATTGACCCAGACACCACAACTGACAAACTTGTTTTTAACCGTACTGTTACTTTAAAAGATTCCTGGGCGAAACTGGAAAAGAAAGGCTAACAGTTATTTCTTTTTCTCTGTTTCAACAGGCACATCATTATCTTTTACGAATTTCTTGATTTCTTCAATTGCTTCGATGCATAGTTTCGCTTTTGACAAGCCCATGGAAAGGCCGTATCTGTCGTTTTCATCACGCTTAAGCTGGATTACCGGCCTCTCTTTGAACGTCGTAAATTCTACAATCATTGTACTCCCCCTTGTAATTTTATTTGCTTCCTCAAATGTTCAGGTCAAAGTTATAGCATATTTTTGACTGGATTGTGAAGACCTTCACACCATTAGACGCAAAAAAAGCGAAAAAGTTCCCGTAGGTTTTAATCTTTAAGTATACTCGGGGTAATGAAAATAAGCAGTTCTGTCCTGGCTGTTGTTTTTGATTTATACCTGAAAAGATACCCTAATATCGGCAAATCACTAACAACCGGTACTCTTTCAATGCGTCTTTCAAAATACTTGTCCGATGGTAAAATAGAATTCAGGAGGATTTTGGCCTGGCAGACTTTGTACTGGCCAACCCCAGTCAAGCCTTATCGGAAATATCGGTGTTGTAAACCTGATGCCAAAACCATAGCCGGCTTTCAAAAGATTATCCCATTTCCCGTTTAGCCTCCATTGGTCAGTTTCTCCTATGGTAAAATTAACGTCTTCGAGCTTATCCCACGCACCTCCGATATCATAAAAAAGTGCCTGTTGCTGAATCATTTTTCAGTACGCTGAAAAAAGAACTGGTGTACGATGCGACTTACGAAACCAAACGGGAAGCGATGAGCAGTATATTTGAATATATTGAAGTGTTTTACAACCGGATCAGGCGGCATACAACAATTGGCGGGTTGAGTCCGGCAAAATTTGAGGCGATGTTGCTACAAAAAGTAGCTTAACTGAGTGTCTAAAAAAAAGGGTAAAGTCCAATAACTGTTTTTGTTATTGATGTTTAACACAGAAAAGATATTTACAGATAAACAGAAAGCTGTCACTATTTCTAAAATTTAAGTATGCTTCCCAAAAATTCGGAACTCCAAAACTTAAAATCTTGCAGTGAAGGAAATTCTTTTAGTGTCTCCTAAGTCTCCATGGGGGACAAAAGCGTAATCTATATTAAATTTGTTAATTTTAAGACCAAATCCTGAAGAAAGCCCAGATATCGCGTTAATATTGCCCATTGACGCACTATAGCCCAATCTTGCGCTTAACTGCAAATTCCATCTCTGCATTGGTTTATACGTATATTCGCCACCAGTATGCAGGTTTATACTGTTATCAATAAAAGCGTCCACGTCAGTAGCAAGGATAACATTATTTAATGTGTAAGAAATTCCAGTTTTCAGATTTAGAGGCATTGATTCTTTTTTGTCTGTGTACTTCAAGCCTGTTTCAATATTCTGAATAACCACCCCTAAGTTCAGGTTTTCAACAGGCGTTTTATACAAGGTCCCGATATCCATACCAAATCCGCTTGTTTCATCAGTATCCAGCTTTGTATAAATGGTTTTCAAATTTATTCCCATAGAAAGGTTGGGATTTATCCAGCTGGCATAACTTAATGAAACTATTCTCTCTTCGTTTTTAAAAAATGAACCCATTGTTCCATATTCATCCCTGCTCATATCACGCATACCCAAAAGGGATATCTGAAAACCAAGTACTCCGGAATTACCCAGCGGATTGGCATAACTATAATTTTCATTTGATATATCCATTAAATAGTCAAAACTCATCATTGATAGTTCCCTTGAACTCAGTTGTGCTAGCCCCGCAGGATTCCAATATGTAGAACTGACATTGTTGGCAATACTACAAAATGCCCCTCCCATACCTATTGCTCTTTCTCCAACTCCTAATCTTAAGAACTCTCCGCCGGTGACACCCAAACCTGCTGCAAAACAAGAATTAGTTAATAACAACTGAAAACATAAAATAAATCACGTGTGTCCAAATTAGGATTGAAAAAGCCTGAACTATTCCCTATAATGGTGTGATTCAAAACCATGCCAAAACCCGATTACTGTCGGGTCTACAAGGAGGTTCAGGCTTATGAATCATCATACATTATTCGGACAATT
>JAHIVV010000007.1 GCA_018816525.1 Elusimicrobiota bacterium | reverse complement strand
GGATTTTTATGGAAAAAGTAAATAGGCTTTTGAAATGAGCCCGCCATTTTCTTCTGATTTTGTTGTAAATCCATCCTTTTTTATGTAAAATAACGTCATCATGGAAAAAATTTATGATGTCATAATCATTGGCGGAGGCCCGGCAGGGCTTACTGCGGCAATTTATGCTTGCAGGGCGCGCCTTAATACTCTTTTAATTGAAAAAGCGTCATTGGGCGGGCAGGTTATCATAACTGAAAAAATTGACAATTTCCCGGGGTTCCCGGAAGGCGCCGCAGGCTACGAATTAATTGAGAATATGCGCAAACAAGCTGAAAAATTCGGAATGGAAGCCATAAATGAAGAAGTCAATGCAATCACGGCAGACAAACACATAAAGATTATAAAGACGCAATCCGGGAAGGAATATAGAACTTCAGCAATTTTGGTAACAACCGGGGCAAATTTCCGCAGGCTCAGCATACCGGGCGAAATTGAATTCATCGGCAAGGGTGTTTCTTATTGCGCAACCTGCGACGGCCCGTTTTTCCGGAATCAGGATGTAGTAGTTATCGGCGGGGGGGATGCTGCCATTGAAGAAGCCCTCTTTTTGACCAGGCTTGCTAAAAAGGTATCAGTGATTCACCGCAGGGCGCAGCTGCGCGCAACAAAAATATTGCAGGAGCACCTATTTGCTAACCCTAAGATAGAATTTATCGGCGAACACATACCTGTTGAAATAATGGGCGCGAAAGACGCGAATAAAGTGGGCGCAATCCGCATAAAAAATGTAAAAACAAACGAAGAAAAAGAAATTGAAACAAAAGCAGTGTTCATTTTTATAGGCACAGACCCGAATACCGTTTTTTTAAAAGACTCTATCAAACTTGATTCGTCAGGTTATATTATTACGGATGAAAACATGCAAACCTCGGTTGAAGGCATCTTTGCGGCAGGCGACTGCAGAAAAAAACTATTCAGGCAGGTGATTACTGCCTGCGGCGAAGGGGCAACAGCCGTTTTTGCCGCAGAAAAATACTTGGAAAGGGTCCATAATCTCGGCTAAAATACGCCGAAATGAAGATTATGGATTTCGCACTTTGCTCAATGAAACGTTTCTATATTATTGACGGAAATTCGTATCTGCACCGCGCCTACCACGCTTTGCCTCCTCTAACAACTTCCAAAGGCGAACAAATAAACGCTGTCTACGGTTTTTTAAAAATGGTTTTTAAGCTTATCAAAGATTTTACCCCGGACTATTTATTAATCTGTTTTGATTTCCCTGCGCCCACTTTCAGGCATAAAGAATTTCTCGAATATAAAGCTCATCGCAAAGAGATGGATGATTCGCTAAAAAACCAGATTCCCATCGCAAAAGAATCCGTTAAAGTGCTCAATCTTAAAAGTATTGAAATTGAAGGTTTTGAAGCTGATGATATTATTGCCACGATGGCTAAAAGGGCGACATTAGAAGGTTTTGAAACGATAATAGTAACCGGAGATAAAGATTGCCTCCAGCTGGTAAATGATAATGTTAAGGTTATGAATGAACCGAAGGACACCTATTTTGACAGGGAAAAAGTTAAAGAAAAATACGATGTTTACCCGGAAAATATAGTAGATTTATTCGCTTTGGCGGGAGACTCTTCCGACAATGTTCCCGGTGTAAGGGGGATTGGGGATAAAACTGCTTCAAAACTTATCAACGATTACGGTTCCGTTGAAAAAATCCTTGAAAAACTTGATACTATACCTGATAAAATCAGGGAAAAAATAATTGCAAGCAGAGAAAATCTGCTCTTGAGCAAACATTTGATTGAACTGGTATTTGACGTGCCTGTTGACATAGCTATTAAAGAATGTCTCGTAAACAAACCCGATACAGACAAGCTTGTAGATTTTTTGAAACGCATCGAAGCTGTAAGCCTCGCAAAAGATATAATTCCCGTTGAAGAAAAAAAGAAAGATTATAAAACAATTTTAAGCGAAGCTGACTTCGGAACGTTTTTTAAACAGTTATCAGTTCAAAAAGAAGTTTCGGTTGATTTGGAAACTACGGGTGTAAACCCTCTCCGGGCGGATTTAGTAGGAATCAGCATGTCCTGGGAAGATAACACGGGATTTTATATTCCGGTCAGCCATAATTATCTTGGCTGCCCTCAGCAGCTGCCTAAAGAACTTATATTGTCGAAATTCAAACCGATTTTAGAAGATTCCAACATTAAAAAAATGGGCCAGAACATAAAATACGATTATCTGGCATTTAAAAAAGAAGGAATAAAGATGTCCGGAATAGAGTTTGATACAATGATAGCTTCTTATTGCCTTAACCCTAACAAAGCTGGGAATGGTTTAAAGGATCTTTCTCTAGAGATGTTAGGAAGAAGAATGACTTCAATAGATGAACTGATCGGAAAAGGCGCAAAACAGCAGACAATGGACAGAATAGAAATAGAAAGAGTGTCTGATTATGCCTGCGCTGACGCCGACGTAGTCTATCAGCTGGCAAAACTGATGAGAAAGACTTTGAAAGAAAAGCAGCTTGAAAACCTGTTTCATAATGTAGAAATGCCCCTGCTTGAAGTGCTTGCGGAAATGGAGGAAGCGGGCATTTACATAAATGTGCCTTATTTAACTGCTCTGGACAAAGAGATGTGCTCCCAAATGCTGGTTCTTGAAAAGGAAATACATGATATAAGCGGCGAAAAGTTCAATATCAATTCACCAAAACAGCTGCAATATATTTTGTTTGAAAAATTGAAACTGCCTCCTTCAAGAAAAACTAAAACAGGCTATTCTACGGATGAAGAAGTGCTTCTTGCTTTAGGCAAAAATTTCCCGCTGCCAAAAAAACTTATTGAATACAGGGAATTGATGAAACTTAAAACCACTTATATTGATTCTTTGCTTAAACTTAGAGATAAAAATGATAGAATCCATACTTCTTTTAATCAGGCCATAACCGCTACGGGCCGGTTATCTTCAAGCAACCCAAATTTGCAGAATATCCCTATCAGGACTGATGTCGGCCAAAAAATCAGGAAAGCCTTTACGATTGAAAAGGGGAATATCCTGGTTTCCGCTGATTATTCGCAGATAGACCTGCGCGTTATGGCTCATTTTTCACAGGATGAATCTTTTGTAAAAGCTTTTAAAAGCAATCAGGACATTCATACCGCCACAGCAAGCGAAATCTTTGGTATCAACCCTGAAAGGGTAGATACCAACACACGCCGTATTGCTAAAACTATAAATTTCGGTATAATTTACGGTATGTCGGCTTACGGGCTGGCGCAACAGCTTGAAATTTCCAATGAAGAAGCGCAAAAATATATTGATGAATATTTTGTTAAATATGCCGGCGTAAAAAAGTGGACTGAAAGTATAATAAAGGAAGCAAAAGAGAAGGGGTACGTAACAACTTTCTTAAACAGAATAAGGTATTTGCCCGAGATTAATTCAATGAACACCCAAATCCGCCAATTTGCCGAAAGGACGGCGGTAAATACGCCTATACAGGGTACTGCGGCTGATATCATCAAGGTAGCTATGATAAACATTCATAAAAAGCTTTCTAAATTAAGCACACGCATGCTCAGCCAGGTGCATGATGAGTTGTTGTTTGAGGTTCCTGAAAAGGAATTCAAGGCCGTTTGCCCTATGATAAAAAATGAAATGGAAAATGCGGTAAAACTGATTATTCCTTTAACTGTTGACTTGAAATATGGACAGAACTGGAACGAGATGACAAAATATGAACATAAATAAGAAACCAATTATTTTCGGGCTTACAGGGGGAATTGCTTCGGGCAAAAGCACGGTTCTTAATCAATTTGCACACCTTGGGGCAAAGATTATTGAATCAGACAGGATTGCACATGATATTTATGCAAAAGGGAAGCCAGTATATAAAAAAATAATTAAACAATTTGGCAGGGAAGTTTTAAACGCGGAAAAAAACATAGACCGCAGGAAACTCGGTAAAATAGTTTTTTCGAACCAGTCACAAAGAAAAAAACTTGAAAAAATAACACATCCGGAGATAATAGCGGAAATTAAGAATCAGATAAACCGGTTCAAAAGAAGCAATAAAGTCATTATGGTTGATGCCCCATTGCTTTTTGAAGCGAAACTCCAAAAAATGTTTGATAAAATTATTGTAGTCTGGATTCCTGAAAAAGTGCAGATTCAACGTTTAATTAAGCGTGATAAAATAACAAAAGCCGAAGCCCAGAAACGCCTTTCAGCTCAGATTTCCCTGGATAAAAAGAAAAAAATAGGGGATTATGTCATTGATAATTCCGGCTCTCCTGCGGCCACAGCTGCCAAAATAAAATGTTTTTGGCAAGTTTTTGGACAGGGCCCTGTCAAGCCATCTAAAAAGGTAACTTTAGTAGGTGCATGTCGCGCCATCTAAAATGTAACTTTGGGATTAGTAAATTTAGCATTGGTATTTGGTGGTTTTGTAACTACTTTTAATCCCGGGAAATACTTAGATAATTCTGTTAAAGTATCTTTTTCTATTTGAGTTAAT
>JAHIVV010000006.1 GCA_018816525.1 Elusimicrobiota bacterium | reverse complement strand
CATTTGTAAACACTATGGCTCAGCCGTTTATATTCCATACTCCAATTATACGAAGATATTGGAATGTTATCCATCTCTCGAGCTTACGCTCGGAGAATTCCAGAGGACTGGCTTAAACAAAGCGGTTAATTATTATGAGAAATCAATATCCATGGATAAAGCCCATTCGGAAAGAAGCGCTTTTGATTTGGGTGAAATTTACCGCAAAACAGGCAGAATTGATGATGCTATCCGCGCCTATAACATTTCCGTAGGCGCCAGGAATTACGGAGAGGTTTATAACTGCCTGGGTAATTGTTACTGGATGAAAAATGATTTTTTGCAGGCGCAAAAATACTGGGAGTTGGCTGTGAAATTGGGCCTGCCAAAACCTGAAGACCAAAAAATAGCAGAAAACAATTTACAAATACTCCAAAAAAAGATAAAATAGACGGATTGCAAATTAATTTTTGAGGAAACAAAAGGAGAGAATTTATGTCAAAGATTAAGAATGTTCATGCACGTGAAATCCTTGATTCAAGAGGAAACCCAACAGTAGAAGTGGATGTAATATTAGAAAACGGGGTTTTAGGCAGGGCAATGGTCCCGTCCGGCGCATCAACAGGAACCCGGGAAGCCCTCGAAATGAGAGACGGCGACAAATCCCGTTACCTGGGCAAGGGCGTATTAAAAGCAGTAGGCCACGTTAACGATACAATCGCAGAAAAATTAATAGGACTGGACTCCGGAAAACAGATTGAAATCGACAGGCTGATGATTTCAATGGACGGCACTGAAAATAAATCAAAACTTGGCGCTAATGCAATTCTTGGAGTGTCTCTTGCACTTTGCAGAGCGGAAAGCATATCGCAGAAAATGCCGCTTTATGAATATATTCGCAAATGCTACAGCATTAAATCAAATGATTATATTCTCCCCGTTCCACTGATGAATATTTTAAACGGCGGCGAACATGCGGACAACAACGTTGATCTTCAGGAATTTATGATTGTTCCTTCAGGCGCAAACAAATTTGCTGAATCTTTAAGAATGGGCGCGGAAGTTTTCCATAACCTGAAATCAGTATTAAAAAAGAAAGGTTACAACACCTCAGTCGGCGATGAAGGCGGATTTGCCCCTAATTTGAGTTCAAACGAAGAGGCGCTTTCATCTATAGTTGAAGCAATAGAAAAAGCCGGATATAAACCCGGAAAAGACGTCTACCTTGCGCTTGACAGCGCGGCCAGCGAACTTTATGAAAATAAGGTTTATACTCTTGAAGGCGAACCGAAAGACAAGACGAAAACATCAGAGCAGATGATAGATTTCTATGACAACCTGATAGGCAAATATCCGGTAGTTTCCATTGAGGACGGATTATCCGAAGCTGATTGGGACGGCTGGAAAAAAATGACAGAAAAACTCGGTAAAAAAATACAGATTATCGGCGACGATATTTTTGTAACAAATACTAAGATTTTTACCGAAGGAATAAAAAAAGGCATTGCAAATTCTATATTAATTAAAGTAAATCAGATTGGTTCTTTAACTGAAACAGTGGAAGCTGTCCAACTGGCTTTTAAATCAGGTTATACTGCGGTTATTTCGCACAGGTCAGGTGAAACTGAAGATTCTTTCATTGCTGATTTATCAGTAGCTTTGAATACCGGGCAGATTAAAACAGGTTCTGCTTCAAGGACAGACAGGGTTTGCAAATATAACCAGTTAATGAGAATTGAAGAGGAGCTTGGTTCAAAAGCTAAATTTGTCGGATTTAAGAGATGAATTTCCGGGCAATATTCTCAAAAAAGAATAGAAAAATTCTCATAGCTGTAATTATCGCAGCGGTTTTGATTTTTAACAGAGGATTTTTCAATCTTGTTAAGAGAAATATTGAAGTTTATAAGATTAAGAAGGAAGTTGTTAAACTCCAGCTTGAAAATGCGCGTTTAAGAAAAGAGATATACCTTCTTGACAGCAACGAAGCTTATATTGATTATCGCATCAGAAGGGGCCTGGGCTACATAAAAGAAGGCGAAATCGAATACCGTTTCCCCACAAACAAGAAAAAGTAAATATTTATTGTTTCTGGAGGATCCAGCACTGCAGGTAACGGCCTTCGGGGAAGGTCAAAGGCCAGGCGTGGTCAACATCATGCCCGAATTTTTCAAGCACTTTTATTTTACAACCGCTTGAAATAGCGGAATTAAAAAGCATTTTTTGAAAATCATCTTCTGATACATAAGAACTGCAGCTCAAACTAAACAGTATCCCGCTGCTTTTCAGCTTTTTCATAGCTATTGAATTGAGCCGCTTATACCCTTCCAAAGCATTCCTGATTTTGTCTTTGCTTTTTACAAATGACGGCGGGTCAAGTACTATTGCATCGACATTATCATTTATAACCTGCGTTAAATACTCGTAAATGTCAGAATGAATCGTTCTAATTCTATTACCAAAACCGTTTAATTTTGCGTTTTCTTTTGCAATTTCATTTGCTGTATCTGAGCTGTCAATATGTTCTATTTTTTCAACCCCGGCCCGGGCCGCATACTGATTGAAACTGCCTGTATAGCCGAAATAATTCTGCAAAAACTTAACATCCATATTTTTACACCATTTTTCGATTTTGTTTCTAACCTGCCTGAGGTCCAGGAAATACCCGGTTTTTTGCCCCATCCTTATATCGACAACGGCTTTAAGGCCATCTTCCTCAATTATATGTTTTTCAGGCAGCTTGCCGTGCAAAATACCTGTAGGCATCGTAGCAAGGCCTTCTTTTTTTCTTACGTCAATATCACTGCGTTCATAAATTGCAACAGGGTTCCACAATTGCTTTATTATTGAAATCCATAATTCCCTCTTTTTATCCGCAAATAACGTGTGCAATTGAATAACAAAAATCAGCCCATAGCGGTCAATGACTAGGCCGGGGATATTGTCGCATTCGGAAAATACCAGGCGGTAATTCTTTTTTTCTTCAGATAAACTGCTTATTCCGAGCAACTTTTCTTTTGTTTTTGCAAGATTCTTTACATTTTTTGAAAACCAGTCATCAGCAATTTTCTCTTCCGTTTTCCAGGACATTATTCTTAAACGAATATCGCTGTTTAAATTGTAAGCGCCCTGGGCGAATATTTTACCTGTTGTGTCTGCAATTGAAGCGATTTCCCCGTCTTCCATGCCTTTACTTACGTTTTCTATGGCTCCGGAGAAAACCCAGGGATGCCGGTTTTGAATAATTCTTTGCGACCGTTCCTGCTTTAGTGTGACAATTCTCGCGTTAATGTTCATGGTAATTTTATAACAAATTACGCTCAGTTTGTAAACTACAACACCCGTTTTTTGATTTTTAAATAAAAGTTTGTTATACTCTTTCTATGTCCATACGAAATTTAAGATTTAAAAAAAGCTTTCCTTTAAAATACAAAGAAAAGATAAAAACCAGCCGGTTATCTTTGGCCGTAATTCTCATATATAATTTTTGATTTTCTATTTAAAGTTTGTTATATTATGACTTAGCCCCAAAATTATTTTGAAAGAATTTTGAGGTTCGTACTATGCGAAAATGGGCGGATGGCGGAACTGGCAGACGCACAGGACTTAAAATCCTGAGTCTCTTAGGGGATGTGAGGGTTCAATTCCCTCTCCGCCCATAAATTATATGTTCCTAAATCTAATTCTTATTGCCTTCCTTGTAACCTGTTCAACCACTGACCTGCTTTTTCGTAAAGCCTACAACGCTGTAACTTATCCGATAATATTTTCCGGAATAATATTTAACACAATTTTTTATGGCCGCATGGGCTTGCTAGACAGCTTATTAGGAGCCCTGTTAGGACTGGTTCTGCTTATCGGTTTTTATTTACTTGGAGGCCTGGGCGCAGGCGATGTTAAGTTTATGATAGCAGTAGGAAGCCTTAAAGGATGGAATTTTACTCTTTTTGGAGGAATCTACGGCGCGATCATTGCAGGAATAGCGGCAATAATAATCATGGCTTTAAAAGGGACACTGTTAAAATCTTTAAAGAAAGTTTTTCATTTCTTTTTATTTCTTTTCACCCTAAAAACAGTTGTCCCCGTCGACAAAGAATCAACTATTTACCTGCCCTACTGTTTCTTTCTTTCCTTGGGAATTTTTATCAGATTGGCCGAAGTTTGCGGGTTTTTCTTTTGGGATTTATTCATCCATCGAACCGGCTAAATAACCAATGGTGCTTACAACAGGAACATCAATAGTATTATTGAAGCAAATCAGGAAACAATAGATAGGTGTTCAGTAGAAGAAATTATGAGTAAATGCCGAGGGCGGGACTTGAACCCGCATGCCGTAAAGCATACGCCCCTTAAACGTACGTGTCTGCCAATTCCACCACCCCGGCGAGGGTTTTTTATTTTGCTGGCGCAGGTGCCCCAGTTGGAGCCTGCGGAGCAGGAGCCTCTGCAGAAGGCGCAGAGACCGGTGCTTGAGGCATCTGGCTTGTAACTGTTCTTATCTTTTCACGATAACCGAAATATGTGAGCCCTATTGTCGAAATGAAAAATATGGCTGCAGCAATGATCGTAGTTTTACGTAAAAATTCAGAACCTGATGGCGTACTAAAAAGCTGATCCGAACCGCCACCGCCGCCCAAAACACCGCCAATTCCGCCGGCCTTGCCTGTCTGCATCAAAATTATCAGAATCAGAAAAACTGCCGCAATGATATTTATTATCAAAAGTAATGTATACATTTATTTCTCCGGTAAAACTGCTATGCCAGGCAGTATTTTGCCTTCAAGTAACTCCAGGCTTGCGCCGCCGCCGGTTGAAATATGAGACATCTTGTCGGATAATCCCATCTTTTTCACCGCTGCGACTGAATCACCGCCGCCCACAATTGAGATTGCGCCTTTGGCTGTCGCCTGGGCAATAAGTTTCGCTATCTGAAGCGTGCCGTTGGCAAATTTATCCACTTCAAACACTCCCATGGGGCCGTTCCAGACTATGGTTTTTGCTGAGAGAATAACGGAAGATATCCTCTCAATAGTCATTTTGCCAATATCTACTCCTATCCAACCGTCCGGAATTTCAACACCTGCTGTTTCCTTAGATTCTGCAGAACCGTCAATTTTTGTTGTAATTATATGGTCGATAGGAACAAACAGGTTGATATTCTTATCATCCGCTTTCTTTAATATTTTTGCGGCAATGTCAACTTTTTCCTGTTCAACCAGCGAATTTCCAATACTTATGCCTTTTGCTTTAAGAAAAGTGTATGCCATGGCTCCGCCGATAATCAACGCATCTACTTTGTTGAGCAGATTCTCAATTACCATAATTTTATCTGAAACTTTCGCTCCGCCCAAAATAGCAACATAAGATTTTTCGGGATTCTCCAGGGCTTTCGAAAAGTAAACTATTTCTTTTTCAAGCAGGAAACCAGCGCAGGAAGGCAGGTATTTTGCTATTCCTGCTGTTGAAGCATGGGCTCTGTGAACCGTACCAAATGCATCCTGGACAAATACTTCAGCCATTGAAGCCAGTTCGTTAGCGAAATTAGGGTCATTTTTTTCTTCGCCTTCGTTAAACCTCAGGTTTTCAAGCAGCAAAATTTCTCCGGACTGAAGGTTCATGGCAAGTTTTTTTGTTTCCGGATCGATACATCCCGGGGCCATTTTGACTTCCTGCTTTAACAATTCAGAAAGCCTCTTGGCGCAGGGTTTCATACTGTATTTTTCTTCCGGCTTGCTTTTGGGCCTGCCCAGATGCGACATCAAAATTATCTTTGCACTTTCTCTTTTGAGATAATTAATTGTCGGTAAAGTTTCGCGAATGCGTGTATCATCAGTGATGTTCAGGTTTGCATCTAAAGGAACATTGAAATCAACCCTGACGATTACCCTTTTATTTTTTAAATTTACATCTTTGATTGTCTTCTTCATGATTTTCCTTATAGCCCTTTTGAGATAACGTATTCAATAAGGTCGATTACTCTGTTTGAATAACCCCATTCATTGTCATACCAGGCTAAAACTTTTATAAAATTGCCTTCAATCACTTTTGTGCTCTTTGCATCAACAAAAGAACTGAGCGGGCAATGGTTGAAATCAATTGAAACAAGAGGTTCTTCGGTGTAGCCGAGAATCCCTTTAAGCGTGGTTTCAGAAGCTTTTTTTAAGGCTTCATTGATTTCTTTATCCGTTGTGGATTTTGAAAGCAGGGCTGTCAGATCAACAACAGAAACATTCGGCGTAGGGACACGGATAGAAAAACCGTCAAGTTTTCCTTTTAATTCAGGCATAACCAATCCGATAGCTTTTGCCGCGCCGGTAGAAGTTGGTATCATCGATAAGGCTGCTGCCCTTGAGCGCCTTAAATCTGAGTGCGCCATATCCTGGATTTTCTGATCATTTGTATAAGCGTGAATGGTTGTCATTAAACCTTTTTCAATTTTCCAGTTTTCATGGATTATCTTCGCTATAGGGCCCAGGCAGTTTGTGGTACAGCTGGCATTTGAAATTACATGGTGGTTCTTCGGGTCATATTTGCCTTCATTTACTCCGAGAACTATTGTAATATCTTCGCCTTCTGCCGGAGCTGATATAATTACTTTTTTTGCTCCGCCTTTTGTTATATGGTTTTCTGCTCCCTTTACCACTTTACCTTTTTTATTTACACCGTCTTTTTTTATTGTGAAAAGCCCGGTTGATTCAACTACAATATCTACCCCGACATCTTTCCAGGGTAATTCCGCCGGGTCTGTTTTCTTAAATATTTTTATTTTTTTGCCGTTAACTGAGATTTCATCTTCTCCCGTAGCTTCTACTTTGCCATTAAACTGGCCGTGAACCGAATCGTACTTTAAGAGATGCGCATTTGTTTTTGCATCCGTTAAATCGTTAACCGCAACCAGCTCCATATTCTTCGAGTTTCTTTCCAGTAAGCTTCTTGATACCAGCCGGCCTATTCTTCCAAAACCATTAATACCGATTTTTACTGCCATAAATTCCTCCTATGTAAAATTGTTTTGATTAATTTGGGTTATTAAGGTAGGTGCCCAATTTGACTGAAAGTATTATATAAAACATGCAAAATGATGTCAAGTTTCTCCAACTCAATTGGAGAAACTTGTCCTGAAGCCATGGTGGCTGAAGGGCAAGTTCAAACATCTCTTGCGAGGGTGAGGCCGAAAACCTTATCTGCTCCGGCGGATTTTAACAATTTAGCGCACTGGTTGATGGTTTCACCTGTAGTTGATACATCATCAATAACAAGAATTGTTTTGCCTTTAAATATGCCGGGTTGTTTTAAACCAAAAGCATCATTAACATTAATCAGCCGATCTTTTCTTTTTAATTTTGCCTGGGGCTTTGTATATTTCTTTCTGCAAATTTCTCTCGTGACCAGAGGCTTTCTGTAATACAGAGCAACCTCATTTGCTAGAAGTTCGGATTGATTATAACCTCTTTTGAACTTTTTATACCAGTGAAGAGGAACAGGAACTAGCATGTCGACATTTAGCAGGTCGTCGTACTTCTGAATATAGTTTACAAGCATATTGCCGAAGGTTTTATTTAGATACTCTTTTCCTGAGTATTTGAAAGAATGTATTAAATCCTTGATTATACCTTTAAAAACACACACACCGCGGTTATATTCATAGTAAATTTTGCCTTCGGGGTGAAGGCAATTATAACAATGAGCCCCGCCGCTATGCAAAGGCAGGCCGCATTTTTGGCAAAATAATGTCTCAATGAATTCTATTTTTTTTATACATTCCGGGCAGATTCTTTTATTGCCATCCTGGATATATGCGCCGCAAGCTGAACAGGTAATAGGAAAGATGAAGTTTGTTATTTTTTTAAACATTATTAGAAGGAGATCGTCAGCCTGGCGTTTATACTGTATGAGGTCCAGTTTTTATCGCTTACTTCCCTGTTCATAAAACGATTATACCCGGCGCCAAGTTCGGATGACAGATTGTCCGAAATAGTGTAATTACCGCTGAGGGTTAACCCATACGTGGTAGTTTTTGAATTACCGATATTTATATCCGAGTCCGTTTTTGAATAAGAAAGGCTGGCATTGAAAATAAACCTGTTTGTTAAGGGCAGTGTTTTTCCTATGATGGGTATAAACATACCGCCGGGAAATGATGCGTCTTTATAAAAACTTATGCTCGCTGTTTCCGTACGTAAATCACTAGTAGGATTTTTTTTGATTCTTGCGCTTTCTGAAGGATCAAGATCATCGGGGTCGCCCGCCCAGGCCTTATTTTCAGAATAAGAATAACTGGGCGTAAGGGTCATGCCTAAAGCGTCAAAGCTGGGCTGAACTGAATAATTGAAGGATATTGAAACCCTGGTAAATTTTTTATCAATGTAACTGTAATCCCGGGCTCTTGAGTCGCCAAAAGTCAATGAAAGTGATTTTATATACCGTTTTGAATTAAAATGCATGCTGACAGCATTATCAATATTCCTGTTTTCTATCTGCGGTACGTCGGTATCATCGATAACATTATAAGAATTGTTCTGTTTATACCTATTAGTCAGGGTCAGGCTTGTGTCGGAAATATATTTGTCGCCGCCGAACATTTTTTCCATATCGTAAAGAGATACTGTAAGGTCGGGCCAGGTAAGGACCCGGTTCCGTGATTTAGACCCGCTAAACGAAAACGATTTTTGTTCTGAATAGCCCACAGAAGTTGAAGTCTTGCTCAAGGGCGATAATTTACCCGGCAAAGGAAGGCCTTCAAAAAGATTCCACCTGCCGGAGGAACTTATTGTGTCGCTTCTTGTCAATGAAGTCAAAGTCCCGTTCTTAAGAGGCTCTCTTATCCAGATATCGTTTAATGCAGGATAGGTACTGCCCACCCGGCTGTATTGATCTCCATCCTGGATTGAATAACTGGAGTTTAAACTTAAAGATTTTGTCGGGTTAAATTTAGGAAAAATTCTCCCTATCCCAAAATCCGCAGAAACACTGGCAGACCCGTTTCTTTGTACGGATTTTGTTTTTGATATTTTATCAGGGTCGGTAATACCGGTAAAATCAAAATTTTCATTTGTAGACAAAGAATAATTGGCCCGGGGAACAAACCAGTCTGTAACTGTTAAAGAAGTCCCCAAACCTATTGTCTGACCGGCTGTTTTGTCATATTTTGGAAAATTCGGGATCCTTCTTTCTTCATAGGAATTTGTATGCGAATAGGACGGGTTGAGCGAAAACCTGTTCCAGAACATCTGGAAAGGTGCCGATACATTATATCTTTCCGTGTATTCCAGCTTAACCGGATTTTGCCCGGTATCACGCATAACTAGCCAGGGTTCGTCCCTGTTAATTGTGCGGCCTCCGCCTAAAGCTAGGCTTTGAGGTATAAAAGAGTCGATGGGATCAAACTTTGTTAATTTACCGATTGAATAATTTAAACTTGCATCCTGCGATTCCCTTGTGTTAGTTAAAAAGTACTTAGATGCTTCGTTAGATGAACTGGTTGTATTGACTGAATAATTATAGGACAAACTTGGCAGCCGGTTAATATTAAGCCTGGTACCTGCAGTGAAATTGGTTGTGATTACTCTTCCTTTTTGAAGTATAGATACATAATCTGCCGATTTGTCTATGCTGGTAGTGCGTGTTTCTGTCCTGCCTCCGGAAAAATTCATAGGCATAAAACCCAGCCGGGTAAAATTGAGGTTTCCCGATTGTTCAAAAGATTGCTGGGTACCTACAGCCCGGGCGTCAAAAGTTTCAAAATTGGGGTCTTTATATTTGTATGTTCCTCCAAAAGTTGCCCACCCGTCTATTCCCATGTTCGCATAAATTTTGTACGCATCACCCTGCCTGGATATAGAATCTGTCATGTGAATTTCATCAATCCAGATATAGCTGGGCTGTTGGGCTGGAATGGGCGGATAGGAAGTACTGCCAATAGTACCTGAACTTACAATTAAAAACTGCAAATAACTAACCTTTGCAAGATTCGGAGATCCTACTCCAAACCCTTTACCGGAACATTCAGCGGTTACTCCCTGTTCTGCCTGCCAGATTTCAGGAATTTTGTCGCCGTTAACATCAACCTGGTTGATTGTTATCTCTTTCCAACCGGACCAATCTACGAGTCTTTTATACTCAAAATAGTTTCCATCATTATCCGTGTTGGCTCTTAAAACTAATATTTCGCCCTTATTATCGCCATAGACGAAAAATTTCAATTTCTGGTGAACTGAAAAATCTTCTCCTGCTCCTAAACTCAACTTTGCGACAAAAGCGCCTGTCGATATCACGGGAATTGCGGTACTGTAGGAAAATTCGTAGTTCATTTCAAGAGCCTGTTCCTGCTTGAAAGTCCTGATAGTTTGTTTACCGTACAAGCTTTCATATTCGGACAGCATAGGCCCGCCTTCCTGGTTGAGGGCATGGTCGCGATAGCGTTTATCATCGTAATTATTAACAGCTTTAAGAACAAGCCCTGTGGGGGTCAAATTTTCCCACTTATTGCCTACTGCATCCATTTTTGCAATCCTGATTTCTCCAACCTTTCCCGGTGCGTGGATGGTTATTCTAATTTCTTTTATATAGAGCCAGGTATTTGAATCAATTTTTTGAATATCCCTTTGTATGCTGGCCCAGGAATTGTTGAAATCATTCATTTTTATTACGAATTTTTTATCCTGGTCTACCGCCTCATTAGTGTTGAAAATGCGATCACCGTCTAAATCCTCTGAATCAATAAGGCCGTTATTTGCCCCAACTCTCAATTGGTCTTTTTTTAACGGCCAGTCAGGCGCATTGAAAAGCCATCCTATATCCTCCCCATCGTTCAATACATTGTTAGTGCTTATATCTTCAGTATCGAATGACTTGTCATGATCAACATCTTCATTGAATTTCCCGAATTCTATAGTAATAAAGTCATCATCAGTAAACTGCGCGCCGGCTGTCTGTCTGCCAGCCAATTTCATTTCCATAGAAGTTTTTTTCGAAAAATCTATTCCGGTGGCTGATAACAATTGGGCCACAGCGCATTCTGAAGCTCTGGTTAAATCATAAGCTACTTTCAAAACGCTTTGTTTCTCGTCTTTGACCTGATCGATCCCGTAAATATCGCGCAATAATTGGTCTTCATTGGTTAAAGTTACCGCATCAGGCGGGTAATCCTGCACTGTCCAACCGTATTTCCAGGAATCTTTGGCTAAGGCAGGGCTTTCGGCCTGTTTTATTCCCTCCATGGAATCTATCATAGCTTTTCCGTAAGTATTCATATTACGCAAACTTTGCGCATACTCGCCGCCAAAACCCAAAGAGAGCGGGCCCCATCTTAAGTTCTGAATTCTAGAATCAATTTCTTTTATTTCCAGGTCACTCGCTACTGATTTCAGGTCAGGTATGGATTGAGGCCGGGGAGGAAAATTTTTCAAATAACTTACACCCACAAACATATTCCGCGTAAGGGAAAGCTCGTTGCGGATACCTACGAACGTCTCGCCGACCTGCAGTCCGCCAAACAGCGCATACTCGTAATTGACATCTATAACGCTGTTGTCATTAAACATGTTTTCGTTCAGGAAGGTAAACCTGCCTAGGTCATAATCCATTATATAGTCTTTATCCCTTTGCAATGTTTTGCCATCCATTACAATCTGTTCGGATTGAGGAATCATGGAACCGGGCGGATTTAAATCAAATTGTTTGGTTCTGAACCTGTATTCAATATAAAACTTATAGAGAGCATGAGTACCTACACCCTGGTATGCGGGAGACGGAAAAACATTCCAGGGATTTCCTGAACTGTCAACGATATTGAAAACACCGCTTTCAAAATCTATTTTTATATTCTCCGAGTACTTGGGTATTGCATCCAGTCCTGTGTCGCGTTTCCATTCCGCAAGTGTAGGTTCTTCCCCTGAATCCTTAACAATTTTTAAGAAAAAATTTCCTCTGTCGTTATCCCGTACAATCTGCGTCCTATTCAGGTTATAGTAAGATTTAATTTCTCTGGTAATACCAGAGGTATTTTGATCGTCTTTAATAAGAATGTAATTCGTTGAGCCCGGCAGGGTATTTACCAGATGGCTGCCGTCCGTTCTTTTGTAATTTACGATTACAACCGCATTGTCCTGGAGCGAATTTCGGAAAATAATAATTCCTTTTGAATAATCGATGGTATAATCCCCCTTTGCAGAAAGGAGGCGGTCAAATTTTCCAACGCTCCCCATAATTACATCGCGGGTGGTGTAACTTGAAAACGCCAGGTCTTTAGAACCATTAACCAGGTCATTATTTGGATTTTTATCATCTATGTAAATTTCTTCGCTCCCGTCATTGTTAATGGTTTCTGTGCTAAAAAAAGTTAACTGGTAATATTTTCTTTTGGCGTAACTAGTATCCTGAATTACGGGCTTTTCCATCTGGGTGCTTCCTGTAAATTTCTTGCTGACCGGGGTGCCTTTGGCCTGGCTGCCGACAAAATAGGTTCTTAAATTTTTATATTTTGTGGTCAATTTTATACCGAAGGCCTGCCTGCCGTATCCTACGAATTCAGTACCCGGCAGTGAAAGCATAATATCGCCGAAAACCGCTTCCTGCACAACTTCATCAGGATCTCCGTGATAAGCAACCGAAATATCCCTCACATCAGGCTGGGTATCATCAAAATTGACGTTAACTTTTATTTTTTTGCCTACCTGTCCGCTGATTTTTACTACGAGAGATTGTTCCATTTCAAAACTGCCGGAATCCTGGTTTGCCGGCAAAGAATTGTTGTCGTATTTCCTGAAAGAGTATTTCATTCCGATGACTTTCGAACCCTGGATGGATAACCTGGTTTCATAGGGCAGTTCAATGGTACCGCCTGTAGACGGCGGAGGCAGTTCAGGCCCGATGACAACAACTGTCGATTTTTCAGCTTTTTCGCCCGGTTTACGGCCTTCTTCGATAGCCTTGCGCATCTCGCGCCATTGATCGCGGGTATACTGGAAAAAAGACTCGTCATCGATATTCGAAGGAGAAGTTGTGTCTATTTGTACCTGCTCTTCCTGGCCAACCTGAGGTTGAGCTACCGATGGGCTCTGTGGATGGATATAGCTTATCTCAGAAAATACCGGTACTGCGGCAATAATTGGTAGAATTGACAGCACTAGGAGCTTAAAAAATCCCTTTTTCACGGGAATATTATAGCGAATTTTTCGCTTTTTTGCTATAATTTCTGAGTATGAATATTTTGACGAAATATATTTATAAAGAATCAATAAAATCCTTCGTTATTGGAATGATTGTCTTTACTTTCGTGTTAGTGCTGAACAATCTGTTCCAACTTATGGATTTATTGATAAACAAGGGCGCAGGAGTATTGGTTGTTACACAGTTAATAACATACCTTGTCATGTCGCTTTTCACCGTCACGGTGCCGATGTCTCTGCTTTTTTCTGTACTGCTTACCTATGGAAGAATGTCAGAAGACCGTGAAATAACAGCCCTTAGTTCCGCGGGCATCAATACTTTCAGGTTTACTTTCCAGCCGTTACTGCTGGCTCTTGTTTTAAGCCTTATGCTTTCCTGGCTGAATCTTGAAGTGCTTCCGAAAATACATTCTGAATTTTCACGTATATATTTTACGATTGCGAAAAAACAACCCCTAATGAAATTTGAGGAAAAGGCCCTTACCAAACTGGGAAACTACCGTATTTATATCAATGAAATAGATAACAACGCTAATGAGCTCCGCGGCGTGAATATTTATAAAATATCACCCCCTGCTGGAAATACGCAGATAATTGCAAAATCAGGTACTGCGAACATCGCAGAAAACGCTATAACTTTCAATTTAAAAGACGGAATATTGCAGGCCACCTCTTCTGACGATTCAGAAAAACTCACTCAATTTGCTTTTGATAATTACCTCATAACTATTTCTTTGTTCGAAGAACAAAAAAATAATGCACAGGCAGCTTCGACCTTAAGAGAAATTTCCTCGGAAGACCTGTTGAAAGAAATTAAATTTGCCAGGGAGCATAAAACAGAAACAGCGCGATTTGAAACCGAATATAATTTAAGGTGGGTAATAGGTTTTGCCGCATTATGCCTGGTGCTTATCGGCTTGCCTACGGGCATAATAACAAATCGGGGCGGAAGAACCGTAGGGTTCGCCCTTAGCCTGGGAATAATCTGCGCATACTACTTTATTTTAATCGGTTCCATTTCCGCAACTGAAAGAATCCCGAAACTGCCTATCGCTCTTGTGCTTTGGCTGCCGAATATTTGCGCTTTTACAGTAGGATTATTTTTGATGATAAAATTATTAAAAAGATGAACAAAAAAAATATCTTAAAAAAATACATACTAAAAGAATTCCTGGAATCTTTCCTGTTCGGGCTGGCATTTTTTTGTTTAATCTTTCTTCTCTCTGAATTTTTCTTCCGCCTGCCTGACTTTATAAGTTTCAAGGCTTCGTTTGCCTTTATTCTAAAATATATGGGGGCTCTTCTGCCCATGTGGCTGAAGGATTCTATGCCTGTTGCCGTGCTGGTAGGCATTGTTTTTTCTTTAAACCGCTTGTCCCATGATAACGAAATTACCGCAATCAAGTCCTGTGGAATAAACCTGCCTTCTCTTTTTGCGCCCGTATTTTTGGCAGGGTTAGTGCTGGTTCTCTTTGGAATAGTCCTCAATAACGAACTTGTACCCAGGGGATTTGCTAAAACAATCCAGATGCGCGAAATCGGGCTTTACAATAAACAGGCCGAAGGCCCCGCGCTTCAACATAAAGGAATTGTTTACCATAGTTTAGACGGCAGGAACTTTTCCATTGATGCTTTTGACCCAAAAACCGGCATAATTTATAATGTCATAATAGATAAATTCAATTCTAAATATTCATTGATTGAACAAACTTTCGCCAGGCAGATGATTTACAACAACGGAAAATGGGTTTTAAAATATGTTACGGAACGCAAATTTACTGACGGCGGCAGGGAACTGCTCTCCGAAAAGAAACTGGCAGAAAAAGTACTTACTATACCTGAAAAACCGGAAGATTTTATCCCGGCAAAAACTGATATTGATTTATTGACCACTTATGAGCTTAAAGATGAAATAATGAGGCTGAAAAATGCGTCACAACCGGCTATTAAACAGACAGTAGCCTACCAATTAAGATTTTCATACCCGTTTTCAAGCCTGGTTGTTATGTTTTTAGGATTGCCTTTGGCCCTGGGATTAGGCGGGAAATATGCAAAAGTAAGAGGGGTTGGGTATGTACTTGTTATATCCTTCTTTTACTGGACGCTGATGTCTTTAGGAAGGGTTTTAGGCGAGGCCAGAATCCTGCCGCCTGTTCTTGGCGCGTGGTTGTGCAATATTGTATTCCTGCTGACCGGAATAACACTCTTCACCAAAATTTCGAAATAAATCAAAATTCAAGCCCCAGGCCCAACTGGCCGGAAACGTTTGAAGGGATTCCTGAAGAATCCGTATCAATCTTTGTCATTGTAGTACTCATAGCCCCTGACAAATCTATAACAAAGCGGCCCAGATTTAAACCTATTCCTGCAGTATATGCTGAAGTATCCTTGGTTGAGGCAAGATTTTTCATCATACCAAAACGCAGGGGCAGATTGAAATAAGATTCATTTACTAAATTAATTTCCACTCCCAGGGACCAATACCTGCTGTTATAATCCGGAATCAGCGTTGTATTATTTGTAATATCAATATCGCTTGAAAGCAAAATCCAGTTTAAAGGATAAAAAGCCGCACCGGCTCTTATCTGAGGGTCAAGGGTAATTGTGTCCTCTCCGTATGAAAGCGCAGCTTCAGGCATTGCGAATTTCGGGCTGTTGATATTTTTTAGAGTCAAACCAAAAGATGAACGCCAATCCTGCTTTTTATCATAGAAAAAACCAAGGTCAAAACCAAACTGGGATGAATTTTTTGTATTTTTTGACATATCCGACACAGAATCATCAAGGCCAACTTTGTTATCACCGCCGGTATTTTCAAAAAGAAGTTTTCTATAAAATCCTGTCTGGCCCATCATCATCTTTAATGTACCGCCCAAGTATAAATCCTTAAAGTATAGCGGCCAAGCTGCGCTTAAACCAATTTCAGTAACACTTAAACCGCGTATAGTAAGGTTTGACTTATTATTGGAAAAAGAATTCCGGGGATCTGCCGAACCTAAAACAAGTTCAAGGATAGGCTTGCTTTCTTCTATAATGGCTATTGAATCTTTCAAGTCCTGTTCGGTGGAGCCGTTATTGACTGCTGTGTTTACAAGAACATTCGCAATCATATCTGTTGTAAAAGGAGTACCGTCTGGCAAAGTTGCTGGAACTTCAACACCAGCTTTTTTCAAATCGAGCAACAACCAGTCAAGCTGTGTCTTTATCTGTGCTGTTTCATCAGTATATTGCGCATCCGGGGAATTAATGAATTCAGTGCTGATGTTGATACCTTCAAAATTCTGGCTGCTGTCTCCGTGAGACAAGATACCTGACCTTAATCTGGAACCTGTCGGCACATTGAACGTGCCTGAACCAAGGTAAAAACCATAAATTTCCGTATAAGGCCTGATGCCGATTAACGAGTAATTATTCACAGTCAGCACATATTTACCTACTCTTACACCTAAACCTCCTGCAATATTTATAATCGTTCCATTGCCCGCAGCGCCTACGCCCTTAAGGTTTTTTATTGCGGAAGAAATGGCGCCTATTTGTTTAATATCCAGCCCGCTGCCGTTTTTCTGGGAACTCTGTAATTGTGAAAACTGATCGCTGAATTTTACAATATTATTTGCATTTTCCAACAAATTCCCCGTAATTTCCGCGCCGGCGCCAAAATTAAATTTCAAATCAAACCCCTCCTGTAAATCCAAGGCTCCCGGGTTCCAGTAGGCGCCCAAAGATGTTTGGGCGATAGCTGTATAAGCCCCGCCCAGGCCCAAAGCCCTGGGGCCTGCAACGATAAACGGAGTACAAAATAAAGTTCCCGTTGAAAAAACCAACAACGAAAAAACCATTGTTGTTTTTAAAACAATTTTTTTTGAGAACATAGAATTATCCCCCATGATTTACAGCAGATTTTAATATCTTAAGGAGTATCTTATCCCAATAAAGTGGCCTGAATAGTTATAAGGCATGTACTTTTCAAACTTCATATTTGAAGATTGCTGCTGGAAAGTGTAGAAAAGAGAGGTGGTGGAAACATCGCTTGACTTTTTATTAAATGCAAAAGACAACAAGAACAATGTAGTGCTCTGCCTGCCGCCGACAAATAAATTATTTTCATCTCTCGGAGAACGGGAGGAATAAAATTTATATTTGTATTCCGGACTGAAAACAAAATCCCATTTTTTTGCCAAAGCAAAAGTAACCGGAAAACCAGCCGATATTTCAGAGTAACTGTTAAAATCAGCCTGATAGGATACTGGAACGGTTGACCCGGCTGTTAAAAAATGCTGATAGTTCTGGTTTGACCCTCTGTTTTTGTAACTAATAAACATATTCATTATTATGCTTTCAGAAAACTTTTGGGTTCTTTCCGCCCCCAGGTTCAAGATAATGTCCCTCTGCAGGTCGGAAGAATAATAGGTACCGTCAGGCTGAGTAACATTTGTTATGACTTTCTGTTTTATATAGTTTTGAAGGGTAAGGCCGAAACTAAACCTGTTTTCCTCATAATCCAAATTGGACCGGATCTGTATAAGGTTATGGTCCTGTTTCCCGGACTGGGATTCTGCATCAGCTGAACCGGACTGCAATTCAGAAACGAGATCGGTATAGTTAGGAAAAGTCAAAACGCTGTATTGAATTGCTGAATCCAATTTAAAAGTTTCAAAATTTATTTCTGCATCAACCATACCCCCGGATCTGACATAATCATATAGGCCGTAACCCCAGGCTTCATTGGCGCCGGTTCTGCGGTTTTCAATCATATTGTCCAATTGCGCCTTAAAAGTGTACTTGTTATTATAAACCCAGTTATGCCTTACTACCAACAAATAGTCCATATACCTGTCAGAGAAACTTTCACCTTCTTCCTGCGTCAACCCCGGCCCTACATATTTTATTTCGTAAAAACCGACTAAAGTATGCCTGGGATGAATTTTAGCAAGCAGGCCGACATCATTTACCAGATTCAAGGAAAATTCTGAACTGCCTCTTGAAGGTATCGCCGCGCCTTGGGTAAACTGAAAATCGTAATAGGGCGCAACCGACGCCGCTCTAAGCAGTGAGCAACAGAGCATAAGCGGCAAAAGGATTGTAAGAATTTTTATCTTTGTATTTTGCATTTTAAAAATTATTCCTCAAAAGTACCAATGCCAGGCCAGAAAAGGGTGAACTACAAACAGGCCCTCGGGATAAATATTAAAACCTAATTCAAGGTTTTTTGTATACCACGCAACCCTGGAAACTACTTTTTTTGTTTTTAAACCATAACCTAAATGCGCAACTACACGTTTTGGCGGGTCTTCCCGGACTTGATTTTCAATACCCGTGAAAATAAATGTATCTCCTACATTTACTGAAAGCTGGCTTAATTTGAATGCGCCGAATTCTATAGGTTTATCAAAATTGGTTATGAGTTCTGTTTTCGAATAATTTATACCGGCATAAAGCCTGGTGTTTTCTGCAACTTCTTTGGTGACAACCACCCCGATGGCATAATCCGAGTTAGAAAGTTTTGTTGCACTGCTGGCGACCATGTCAAGAACCGCCATTTTCCCATATTCGCCCAATAAATCAACCTGCGGCACCCACGGGCTAAAACCGCCGTCTGAAAGTATTTTTACCTTTAAATTCATATTCAGCCAGGTTGTTGGAAAAGTGGTTGGGTAAAAATTAGTCCTTAATGTTACGTTTTTATCTTTAATTACAGGGGTGAAATCGACATTGTCGGAATGAAGGTTAAACAGAAAATCTCCGGGATTATCCAAAAACTTTAAACCCAGATTTATCGCTTCCTTGCCTATATCAGAAGATGCAAAATCATCACCGCAATAAAGGCAGGTTTGCGCGGACAGTATAACCAGGAAAGCAACAATTAATCTTACCAAAATAAATGTCTACCTTTCTTAAATTTTATAAACGCATGCTATTATTATTTTTGTCGCTTTTCGAACCTGTATCAATTTTATCAAACTGTGAAGCAATCTTCTGGGCTATCGGTATGAAAATATCCGGCGTGTAAACCAGGTCCAGATTGCCCCGCTCAAAAAAATTATTCAAATTACCGTAATTGTTCCTGACAGTATCCTTCACAGTTATAGGAATATCTTCAGAATCTACTCCCTTTATTCCTGCAAACAGCAGGCTGCCGCTGTCGCCTATCCTGCAAAACATAACATTCTGAAAAGCTATTTCTTTGAGGAGAACAAAAGGATTTACGCTGGAATCAGAAAAATTAGCGGCAGCTAAAATACCGCCGCTGTTATTTATAAGGTATGCTTCGCTGCCCATATAAACATATTTAATAGTATCGCCGGAGCTGAATTTACCGTCATTGTTCAAGTCACGGTAAAGCCTTATTTTCGGGGAAATGGCCCAGGACCAGAAAACATCATCTCCGCTGCTGTCTATGCCTTCCCCCGGGTCAAAATATAACGAATCCGTTTTCTCATAATCCTCATCATCTAATTTCCATTCACCGTCTTTACCTTTAAACAACGTGGAATGAGCCCATTCTTCTGACGTATTACCATGGGCATCGGTTTTTTCACCCAAATATGTATTATCCATCAATATTGAATCTTTGCCGTTAGAAAACTTCACTGTCATGCTTACAGGCTTCAAGGAATCGTTGTTAGAAGCAAAAGAAGGCCAGTCGGTAATATCTTCAGGCATAGCTAAGTTAAAAGTTATCTTAGCGTCAATTGAATCTATGCGCGCAGTGGAAGGCCCGTCATAGGTGAAATAGCCCTTGTATGAATAATCGCTTCTTTTGGTGATATTAATAAATTGCAGTGTTTTGGTGTCCGGGCGGAGCATCATTTGTTCCACTCTGACTACATTCCCAAAATTATCCCGCAGGGTCCTGCCGGTTGAAATATCTGATTCTTTTATTTCGTCTGTATATTCTTTCGCTGTTGCGACATCCGTTTTTACATCCATAACCAACTCGCGGATTTCCTGCCTTAATTCAGCCAGATCCTGTTTCATTTCTTCTTTTTGTGTTTTTTGTTCCTCAGGTGCAGGAGTTCCTTCAGTTTGTTGTTCTGCAGGAGCGCTGAAATCGGTCCAGCTATTATCGTTTACGACTTGCAGGTCATTTCCTTCAATCTGCTGTGGCGGAGTCATCTTACCCAGGGAATCAGATAAAGAAGAATTGCCTGCTTCAACTAAAGACGTGAGCTGGGATACAAGGCTCCCAAAATCAACCTTGCCTGCAATGACCAGTAATTGGCTCACAGATTCATCCATGAGTAAAATAAACTCGGTCCCGCGGACTGAAGCTACAGCTGTCGGCGTTTTTGCAGAAAATTTCATACCGAATTTTAAGGGAATTACCTTTGTGCGGATCCTGCCTGCTTGTAATACTATAGTCCTGGAATCGCTCTGCAACCGGGCAATCTGCAGCTGCGTGTTTTCTTTCAGCCAGACCGTAGTGCCGTCTTCGAAAAGAAGCTCCACTTTGCCGTTAGAAAATGTTTTCACAACATCATCCTGGTCAAGTTTCTGGTAAGGTTTTGGAGTAACCCAGCTTTTATTAACGCCGGACATGACTCCTACTTTACCTGATATTTTCGTAATGATAAGATCACAAAATGCCTGCGAAGAAAAAAACATAATTGATAAAACCAAAAGGTATATTTTTTTCATAGACACCTCTCTTTTATTTCCTACACTAGTATACCCCGAATTTACAAATAAATCAATAGCCTTTCAAAATATTGCCTTTCAAAATATTTCTCAGCTCTGTTATGCTTTCAATAAAAAAATCCGGTTTGTTGCTCAATAACGTTTCCCTGTCTTCAAGGCCATATCCTACTGCACAGCTTACCGTATTTGCAGCCTTCGCCACCAGGATATCGTTCCTGCTGTCACCGATCATGATTGTTTCAGACGGGCTTACTTTGAGTTCTTCTATAGCTTTTAGTAAAGCAAAAGGGTCCGGTTTGCGCTTATCAAATGTATCTCCGCCGTAAACTAAATCAAAATAATGTTCAATGTTAAGCCCGTTTATTATAGTTTTTGAAAAAGCTTCAGATTTGTTGGTAACAACACATTTTCTCAATTTCTTGAAACACTTTAACGTATCTTCAACACCGGGATAAAGCACAGTTGTATCAAGCAAGTGTTCCTTATAATAGTCTCTGAACAATTTAAACCCTTCCTCTACTTTATCAGAATTTTTTGGCCCAAAAGACCTTTCTACTAATTGCCATACGCCATCTCCGATAAAATCGTAAATTATTTTATTTCTTACGGGCGGTAAATCAAGAGACTTTAAAGCATAATTTACCGCATTAGCCAGGTCCAGCTTCGAATCTACCAGCGTGCCATCCAGGTCAAAAATTAATAATTTAATTTTACTCATTTTCATTGGACTATTATAACATTGGTTTTAAAAACAATCAAGGTAATGTCAAGTGATTTCTGAAAAAATGTACGCGGCCACTCATTACTTGTATGTTGGTTATTTCTATGTCGTAGTGCTGGTTTGTCAGGTTCTGTCTTTTGAGAGCAATATCAATTTTGTCTTGCCAACCTCAATTACATCCCATTCTTTTAACAAAATCTGGTCTTTTACCGGCTGGCTGTTTACTTTTGGGAACCCGCTCTTTAAAGCTTTAAGAATATACCCTTCCGGCCTTTTATTAATAAGCCCGGCTATTTCCGGTGCTCCGCCTGCAAAAATACCGCTTCCTGGTTTATATTTTATCGCGGCTGCGTCAGTAGTACCGATATAAGTTACTATTGTTGTGATATCAATTTCTGTCTTGTCAACAACCCCATCAACCACTTTTAAATATGCGGTTTTGTCAGTAGAAGGAATATCCGGGATTGGAAGCGGGGAGGATGCCGGCTGCGCCGATTGTGCATACCTTTCAAGAATTTCTTTTTGCGCTTCCGAATTTAAAACAACTGTTTTATCAGCCGGGCCTTGTTCCTTGAGCTCTTCTTCGTAAAAAAACTGTAATGAGTGCTTCGCCAGGTCAATCTGGTCGTTGTGATGGATTTCTGCTTTAATGATTTTTTTACCTTTAATGTAAGTACCGTTTGTACTGCCTAAATCTTCAACAAAATAAACATTTCCGAACTTTGTTACTTTGCAATGGTGCCCTGAAATTGCAGGATTGTCAATAACGATGTCGTTATCAGGTTTCCTGCCGATAGTTAATAATTTTACGCTTTCAGGAATTGGGATTTCTTTGATTACTGCTGCATTGAATTTTAGTAAAAATTTAGGAGGCATATTTTCCCCTAATAAAAGAAACGAAATTTTTCAATATTCCTTCTTCTTTAGTTAATTTTGCTGCTATTACGGTTATGTTGTCTTTCCCGCCGGCATCGTTTGCCAGATTAATTAATTTTTCACAAATTTCTTCTGGAACCTGGCCATTCTTTATTTTTTCAAATATTTCTGAATCCTTGGTCATGTGAGTTAAACCGTCAGAACAAAGCATGAGCAAATCCCCCTCTTTTGCCGGCATCTCCTGCATATCAACTTCCACATCCTGTTTGGGCCCCAGCGCTCTTACTAAAATATTTTTATATTCCGATTTTTCTGCCTGGTCCTTTGTTATTAAACATCTTCTTAACTGTTCCATAACCAGCGAATGGTCATTAGTCAGTTGTTTAAATGTCCCTTCCCTTATTAAATAGATCCGGCTGTCACCAACATTACAATAAGAAATAGTGTCATCTTTAACCAGCACTGAAACTACAGTTGTAGCCATCCCGGAATTTTGCGGGTATTTCCTTGCCGCTTCAAATATCACCTGATTTGCAAATCTTATGCTTGAAGCAAGAAAATTTGTCTCATCAGAAAAATTCGGATTTTTTTCTCCGAATATCGTTCTTTCTTTATTTATAAGAGCTCGGCGCATCTGTGTAGGTATAACGTCTGTTGCTATCTTGCTCGCTACTTCTCCTGTTGCCTGACCGCCGGCACCATCGCAAACTACCAATAATTTAATCTCTTCGTCAACGGCGTAAGCATCCTCGTTATTTTGCCGCACCACACCTTTATCTGTTTTGCCAGCAATAATCAATTTCATCCATAGCTCCGGTTATAGTTTTCCTAAACAGACTGTCAAATCATCCACGATTTCTTTCCCTGTCTGGTAACGGTTATTCGGGTCTTTCTGCAATGCTTTATCTATTACAGGTACTAAACAATCAGGAAAATCAGTTCTGATTGATTTTGGATCCGGGTGTTTTTCATTGGCTATCCGGTAAATCAATGTTGCTATGCTGTCACCCTGGAATGGTTTCTGGCCCGTCAACAGTTCAAACATCATCACGCCGAAAGAAAAAAGATCAGCCCTTCCGTCAACCTTTTTCCCGGCAACCTGCTCCGGAGACATATGGGACGGCGTCCCAAGAACAGTTCCTGTCTGCGTTTTTGATGATGCCATAACGCGGGCTATGCCAAAATCAGTAATTCTTATTGAACCATCCTTAAGCATCATAATATTCGCAGGTTTTATATCTCTATGAACAACACCCTGTTTGTGGGCAAAATCCAAACCATCTGCAACCCTTATCAAAATATTTATTACGTCTTTTATTGGAAGCAGGTTTGCTTTTTCACCGTACTTTTTCAAATCTTCGCCTTCCAACAATTCCATGGCTATATAGGAAACGTCATAATCCTCGCCGGCATCAAAAATTCGGATAATATTCGGATGAGAAAGATTGCCTGCGGATTCCGCTTCGCGGAAAAATCTTTGTTTTATCGCTTTCATCTCTTCTTCAGGTAAATCATCCTCAAAACGTACTGTTTTTATAGCTACCAACCGGTTAATTTTAGGGTCTTTGCCCAGATAAACTGTTCCCATGGCGCCATGGCCCAATTCTTTTACTATTTCATACCTGCCAAGCGTAGGAGCCTGGTTTGCAAGGCCTTCCATTATGACTGTATCACCTTTGGTTCTCTTGGAACCCGGCACAGAACCCATCATCATGCCTTCACTGACCGCTTTAAGAGTTTTCATGCGCTCTTCAATGTCTTTAAACTTCGGGTCGGCTGTTGCGACATGCTCATAAACTGAAGCAGCTTTATTGAATTGCCTTTTTCTTTCAAAATCAAGGCCCAGGTTGTAAAGTAAATCTTTGACTGTGTCATCAAGAGGGCATTTTCTAAATTTTTCAAACGCCAGGTCCAGCATACCCTGCCCCTGAAAAGAAAGCCCGAGCATCTTATTAGTTTCAATACTTTCTGCTTCAACAAGCTCTTTTCTTTTTTCTGTCAAGAGGAAACGTTTTGATGTAATTACTGTGTAGCCGAATATCAGCAAAAACGACGGATAAAAAACTTTTATCCATAAACCGTTGAAAACGAAGAAATAAGTTCCCGCGCCTAAAATTATTAAAAGCAAAACAACTGAAAATATGGCGCCCCATTTGGCTTTGAGTTTTGGAAGCAGGAAAGTAATAAATGCAGCGCAAACCAACAAACTTCCAAGCTCAACAGCAAAAGACCATTTAGGCCGCATGATAAATTTTTGTTCAATAATATTTTGAATTGAATTGGCAATAATTTCCGTACTTGGGAAATTGTTTCCGGCCGGGACCGTATTTAATTCCGTTAATCCGGTAGCCATATAGCCGACAAGTACAATCTTGTCTTTGAATACATCCGAGGGTATTTTTTCTGTCAAAACGTCAAAAACAGAATTATACTGGTAGGTTTGCACCGGACCGCTGAAGTCAATCAGCATTGAGTTATTATTTCCAAGCGGAATATTTGCGCTGCCGAAAGACAGCTCTCTGCCCGGGCTTAATTTTATCCCATCAAGCGGCAATCCAAGATAAATCCTGACAAGCTGTAAAGCAAATGACGGATAATATTTGTCATTGCATTTTATCACCGGACATTCGCGCCTGACTACACCATCCAAATCCGCAACAAGATTTGAATGCCCGATGCCCGCAGAAACTTCTGCAAATAAATCGAGCGGTGTTGTAGGCATATATCCTTCAAGCACAGCTAGCTTTTTTTGGTCTTTTTCATCCACTTTTGTTACATTGGTTATAGTATTGCTGGATAATACAGAAGACTCTCCTCCTGCTTGTTCTGTAGAGAGAGGTTTACCTAAAGTGAAAAACATCGGAAGGACTATATTTTGGGCTGATTCGATGGATGTAGTAAGAATTGTGTCATTATCTATACTTGCTTCTGCTTCGCTTAAAGACTGCATGAAATTCATCAGCAGTTCTTTATCTTTTTTCAATTTCAGTTTACCCTGGGTCTGGAAAATAATTGCTATATAACTCTCTTTAAGTTTCTTTAACTCTTCCAAACCCTGGTTTCTATCCGGCTCAGTGAACAAAATATTCAAACCTATAACTTTCGGATTGGATTTGGCAATCTGGTTGATTAATTCCGCAATAACCGCGCGCGGCCAGGGCCACCTGCCTATGTTGGCAATACTTTGATCGTCAATAGTTACAATAGCGATTTTATTACTGGGGCCTTTGCTTTTGCGCAGTTTTGCGCGCATGTCATAAAATTTATATTCGAAACCTTCAAAAAAGGAGACCTGCAATAAAAACGCACCTATTAAAACCAGGGAAATTATCAGCCCTATCAGTAAATCCGACAACAATCCTGTTGATTTCTTTTTGGTCATTTAGGTTTTGAAGCTTCTTTTCTTGCAGTTATTTTTTTCTTTAAGGTTTCAAGTGCAACCGTATTTTTTTCAACTATTTTTTTAAAATTATCACAGGATATGGCGCATATTACGGATGGTTTTTCTGCGCGAATTGTAGCGCTGGCGGTCGCAGGTTCAAGCAATGACATTTCCCCGAAATAATCCCCCACCCTTAACTCCGCCACCTTCTTTTTCTCTCCGCCGATTCTTACAAAAACCCCCACCAGACCATCGCAAACAATATAAAGTTTGCTGGAAATCTCGCCCTGAAAAACAACAGTTTGTTCAGGCTTAAAATTTTTCTTTTCAAGCGAATTAGCCAGCTGGTCCAGCTCCGGATCCGGGAGGTCTTTGAGAAAATCTATGTTTTTCAATAGACTTTTTGCCAGTAATTTTTCCTGGTCTGTTAAATATCTGTCCATATTCTTTTATGCTGATGCTTTTGGACTTTAACTATTGAAACGAAATCATTCTACAAATATCAGAATAACTTGTCAAACAACTATTAATTTTACCGGTTGTGCCGGTTTTATTTCGCCCATTCTAATCCACTATCTCAATTTTGATTTTATTTAGTTTCAGCAGTGCAAATGTTACCCCGTCTTTTCCACAGGAAGGGCTTCTTGCTTTCATAATCGCCTTCCTGATTCCATTTTTTTGAACCAGGTTTAAAACTTTTTGTGCACCTTTCAAAAAATTAGCCGTAACATCCTTACCTTTTTCATCTACAACTTTCGCACACCCTTGCAAAACTGCCCTCCCGTTGCCATTTACAATAAATGATTTTTTTCTTGGGACGGGCAAACCACCTAATTTTTCCGGGCACACTTTAAAAATGTTCTTTAATTTTTTTATTTTGGGAATGATCTTTAACCCTTTGGAGTCATAACGGCATTTATCGCCGCAAAGGCAGGCACTGACAAGGGCTTTCTGGTTCATATTTTCATTTGGTTTAATTCATCTTCAGCCATTGATTGTGCATTTATCAAAATCTCATTACCGGAGTTTTTAATTAGGACCGATACTACTGATTTTTTCCCATCGGAAAACCTTGCAAATATTTTTGCTGAAAGTCCGATATGAACATCGTTAATATTCTTTTCAAGTAAAAGAGCCGTAGGCCCAGGAATATCGTCTCCCGGAGAAAGCAGCACATCCCCATACTTAAAAAGTTTTTCAATTTTACAATTATCCTTAAAGTTTCTGCCGATAATCAGTTTGGAATTTTCTGCCAGCCTGTAATGCCTGCCAACTTTCAGCAGCTCAATGTCTCTGCCATCACAATCAGGACTGTATTTTAGCAAGTCCTTTAATTTGCGGGAATAATCAGGGTCTGTTAGCAGGCATCCTGACGCAGGCTGGGGAATTTTCAATAAACCAAACTCCTTCGCTAAAGCAAACTGCGGTTTTCTGGTTCTCCCCAATAAACCCAACAATTTATCTCTGTCAATAAAGCCGTTTTGTTCAGGAATCGTTGGATGCAATAATTTGGCTGACAAAGGCCTTAGCAGATAGCCCTTAAGCCCGGATTCCCTTTCAATCATATTTAAAGCCCTTATATGCTGGGACATAGGCCGTTGGCCTAATACTTCTCCGGTTGCGATGAAATCCGCTTGTGTTGCATCCATTATTTTTTTTGCTTCTTTAAGCATGAGTATACGGCAATCTATGCACGGATTCATATTTTTCCCGTAACCATGGGCAGGGTGTTTTACAATGTTCCAGAATTCTTCCCCAAGCGGGTAATATTTCAACGTGAACCCGAATTTTTCGGCTACAGAATCGTCTGCATGAGAACATGAAGACCTATCCTGCGGTGAACACCCGAAAGAAGTTGTAAAATTAACAGCAATAACTTCGACTCCGAGCCTTTTTAAAACTAAAACGGCAAGAGTTGAATCCAGTCCGCCGGAATATAAAACGATGGCTCTTGGAGCCGGTTTTTCATTTGTTAGCATTATTTAACATATATCAAAAAAATTCAAAACCGTCAAATTGATTAGGGGTTTTGTTGCAAATGAAATTATAATTATGTATAATTTGCGTTCAATTTACCCCACCTGAGCGGGGTTTGAACGGGGCAATCAATGTTTAAAACATTAAGGGAAGACGTAAAAACTATTTTTGAGAAAGACCCGGCAGCAAGAAACTTTATTGAGGTTCTGCTTTGCTATCCCGGCCTGCATGCGATCATTCTTCACCGCATTGCGCATAAACTTTATAATAAAAAATATTTTACGTTAGCCCGCATTATATCCCAGATAAACAGGCATTTTACCGGGATTGAAATTCATCCCGGCGCAAAAATAGGGAAGAATTTTTTTATTGACCATGGAATGGGAGTTGTAATAGGCGAAACCACGGAAATAGGCGACAACGTTCTTATGTACAAAGGAGTTGTCCTCGGCGGAACAACTTTAAGCAAAGGCAAAAGGCATCCTACTATCGGAAACAATGTGGTAATAGGCTCAAATGCAATTGTACTCGGAGCTATTAAAATAGGCGACCAGGCAAGAGTCGGCGCGGGCTCCGTGGTACTAAAAGAAGTACCAAACGGAGCTACTGTTGTAGGAGTTCCCGGAAGAGTAGTAGTTGGATTTTCACAAGAAGACCTTAACAAACTTGAACACAACAAATTACCTGACCCGATAGCAGAAGGATTCGATTTTCTTACTAAAAGAATTGACAAACTTGAAGAGGAAATAAAAAGAAAGAAATAAAATGAATAATAATTCAAATAAAAAAATAACCGAAAAAATCCAGGAATTAAAGACTAAAAGAAATGCGGTAATTCTGGTACACAATTACCAGCTGCCTGAGGTTCAGGATATTGCTGATTTATCAGGAGATTCGCTTGAGCTTTCAAGAAAAGCAGCAAAAACCGATGCGGACGTTATCGTTTTTTGCGGGGTTCATTTTATGGCTGAAACCGCCGCGATTTTGTCCCCGGATAAAACCATACTTCTTCCTGATGCAAACGCGGGATGCCCTTTGGCAAATACAATAACGTCTGAAGATGTGAGAAGTTTAAAGAAAAAATACCCCGGAGTACCTGTTGTAAGTTATGTAAATACCTCGGCTGCCGTAAAAGCCGAAACAGATATCGCCTGCACATCGGCAAATGCAGAAAAAGTAATTGCTTCCCTTAAAGAAAAAGAAGTTATTTTTGTCCCGGACAAATATCTTGCCAGTTACGTGCAGTCTAAATCCGATAAAAAAATAATTATGTGGAACGGCTACTGCCCCACGCATTTAAAAATACTTCCGGAAGATATCAAAAAACTGAAAACAAAATATCCGGATTCAAAAGTTTTAGTACACCCTGAATGCCATATGGAAGTTGTTAAACTTGCTGACGAAGTACTTTCAACAAGCGGAATGATACGTTATGCCAAAGAATCAAATTTAAAAACTTTTATTATCGGCACCGAAGTGGGCCTTTTGCATAAACTTAAAAAAGACAACCCCGATAAAGTTTTTGTTCCAGCCAGTGAATTAGCCGTATGCCCTAACATGAAGCTTATTACTCTTGAGAAGGTTCTTTGGTCACTTGAAGAAATGAAACCGGAAGTAAAAGTTTCAAAAGAAACAAGAGAAAAAGCACTGAAATCCGTAAACAGAATGATTGAAATTGTCGCATAACTGCGTAATTATGCATGCGCGCCCATAGCCCAATTGGATAGAGCGAACGGCTACGAACCGTTAGGCTGCAGGTTCAAATCCTGCTGGGCGCATTTTAATTTTTAAAACGGAAACTTTTTGTATATGATTTCATCAAACAATAACGACGGGTTCTTCATGGAAAAAGCTATTGAAGAAGCGCAAAGATCATTGAAAAACAGTGAAGTTCCCGTAGGCGCAGTAATTGCAAAAAACGACAAAATAATTGCAAAAGCTTATAATCGCATAGAAACGGAAAATGATGCGACAGCACATGCGGAAATACTTGCGATACGTAAAGCTGGCCGAAAAACAGGCAATTGGAGGCTGTCAGATTCAACTCTTTATGTGACCGTAGAACCATGCGCCATGTGCCTGACTGCCATCCATTTGGCAAGAATAAAAAAAATTGTATTCGGGTGTGCTTCTTTTAATAAAATGTACACGAATCGTTCTTTAAAAAAACCCGAACTTGTACAAATACCGGATATAACCATCCAAGAAAAATGCTCAAAAATGATGAAAGATTTTTTTAAAAAAGCGAGAAACGCGCGCAGAATAAAGTGAGGTATTATGGCTAACAAAATTAATAAAAGCACCAGAAAAAGTCAAAGAAGAAAAAGTTCAGACAAGCGTTGGCTGGGCGGTACAGAACCGTCATACAACAGAAGAAAGGGTGAGCGCCGCATTGATGATCGCCGAGATAGTAAATAGCTGGGGGTGAACAGGGTTCGACAGGGGTAGTGTAAATAATGGTTGCAGGCCGTGGTTGGCCGAAGGCCACGTTAACAATCGGCCACTACAAATAAGTGCAAACACTTATGCATACGCTGCCTAATTGATGGCGGCACGCTGCTGTTTGACGCCTATAAAACGGACAGCGTCTAAATAGGCTTACTTCTAAAATTTGATGCCCCGACAGCTTTTAGAAGGACAAAATAAATTGGGGACCGTTTTCAGCGTCAGGTTCAGAGACAAACTGAAAACGGCAAAAAAAATCTGAACTAAGCCTGTAGGCGCCTTATTTGCGTATTTCTGGACCGGGGTTCAATTCCCCGCACCTCCACCATATAATTTAATAATTATTAACTATTTTTTGCAAACCCCTTGACTTTTCTGCAAATATTGTTAATATAGTATTAAGTTGTATCTGGCCTGCCAATATACAAACCTTTTTAGAGTTCGGGTTACAAGCACAAAGATATTTACGATTTTGGAAACTATAACAAGGACAAAAAAGATGTCTGATTGTATTTTTTGTAAAATTGCGGAGAAAAAAATACCGGCGGCTGCTGTTTTCGAAGATGATGAAATATTTGCTTTCAATGACGTAAATCCCCAGGCGCCAGTCCACATATTGATTATCCCAAAAAAGCATATTCCATCGGTAATGGACTTAAAAGACAAGGACCGGGAATTGATCGGAAAAATTCATTTGGTTGCGCAAGCTTTAGCGGTAAAAGAAAAAGTATCGGAAACCGGGTTTCGCTTAATTGTTAATAACGGCCCGGATGCCGGCCAGGCAGTAGGCCATCTGCATTTCCACCTGCTTGGAAAAAGGAAACTAGGCTGGCCCCCAGGTTGAGCAAAGTGCGAAATCCCAAAACCGCTACCTGATTGGTTTTGGGGCTAAAAAAATATATTATTACGAAAGGGAAGGTGAAAATTAATGGTTGGAGTTAAAGTAAGAGAAGGCGAATCAATTGAAGAAGCACTGAGGCGTTTTAAACGCGGCTGTGAAAGAGACGGTATCCTTCAGGAAATTAAAAGAAGAGAATTCTATAAACCGCCGAGCGTTGTGCGCAAGGAAAAACTTGCAGAATCTCGCCGCAGAAAGTCAAGAAGATATTTCAAAAAAAGCTACTAAGGAGAAACAATCCCATGGTTAAATTAAGATCTCTTTACGAGTTTGTTATTGAAACCGGCAAGAAGAAAGACCCTCGGGGCAATGATATAATTCAAAAAGCTCTTAAAACCGAACAAAAAAAGTTCGATAAGCTTACCGATGATGAAAAAAGCGGCTTTGACAAAGAAAGACTCTCCAATCCCTATGCCGATTCACGGATATTAAACGGCAAAGAAGACACAGAAGTGAAATCGGTACTATTAGGCGTTGATGTGGAAACTCCGGAACTTTTGCTGATGGATTCGTTGAGAAAAAGCGGAAAAAAAATAGACCTGGCTATAGCGCATCATCCTGAAGGTAGGGCCTATGCCAACTTCTACGAAGTAATGAACATGCAGGCTGACATCCTGCATAAATTCGGTGTTCCTATCAATATCGCAGAAGCAATCATGGAACCCAGAATAAAAGAAGTTTCACGCAAAGTCATGCCTCAAAACCACACTAGGGCTTCAGATGCGGCCAGATTGCTTGATATTCCCTTTATGAATGTGCATACCCCGGCTGATAACTGCGTCAACGACTATTTGCAGAAACTTTTTGATAAAAATCCTCCCGAAACGCTGGATGATGTATTGAAAATGCTAAAAAAAATACCCGAGTATAAAAACGCGGTAACAAATAATTGCGGGCCTACTATTTTTGTAGGGTCAAAAGACAAGCATGCCGGAAAGATATTTGCTGATATGACCGGCGGAACGGAAGGCTCTATCGAAGTTTTTGAAAAACTTGCAACCGCCGGAGTCGGCACCATTGTAGGCATGCATATGTCGGACGAACATTATAAAAACGCAGAAAAATTCCATATAAATGTTGTTATTGCCGGGCACATTTCATCGGATACATTAGGACTAAACCTTCTTTTCGATGAAGTTGAAAAAAAGTTCGGTAAAATCGAATTTTTCGGCTGTTCGGGTTTTACCCGTATTCGCAGAAACGCCTAAACGAAGCGTTTTACAGTGAAACTATGTCGAGAATTCCAAAAGAAACTATTGACAATTTACGGGATTCGGTAAATATTGTTGAGTTAATCAATGAATATATACCGAATTTAAGAAGGGTCGGTAAAGACTATACGGCGCTTTGCCCTTTTCATTCAGAAAAAGCCCCCTCTTTTTACATAAGCCCGTCAAAAAATATTTTTCATTGTTTCGGCTGTAAAGCCGGCGGAGATGTATTCAAGTTTGTCATGTTGTATGATAACATCTCCTATCCTGAAGCGATAAAAAAACTTGCTTCAAGGGCCGGTATAATAATAAAAGAAATCGACGAAGAAATACCGGCGGATAAGAAAGACGTACTGGAAATACTAAGCGCTACTGTCAAGTTTTATCATAAGTACCTTCTGGAATCCGAGAAAGCATCATTTGCACGCAGTTACCTTGAAAAACGCGGGATAAATAAAGATACCATCGAAAGATTCCAACTTGGTTATGCGCCTGAAGGAAACGATTTCCTGAATCAGTCGCGTAAAAAGTACAGCCAGGAACTTTTACAGAAAAGCGGGCTTATAGCTGTCTCGGAAAGGAATGGCAAACCTTATGACTTCATGCGCGACAGGATTGTATTCCCCATTTACGATTTTTCCGGAAATCCAATTGCTTTCGGCGGAAGAACCTTAAAAAAAGACGTTCAGCCGCTTTACTTGAATACCCCGGACAGCATGCTTTACAGCAAATCCAGGTCTTTATACGGGTTATTTCAAGCAAAGTCAGGCATCAGCAAAACTAAGAAAGTAATAATTCTTGAAGGCTATATGGATGTCCTGATGTGCCATCAATACGGCCTGGATAATGCTGTAGCGCCCTTAGGGACATCACTGACAGCGGACCAGCTTAAGTTTATAAAAAGATTTATCGAGATGGCTTTATTGATCTTTGATTCGGATGACAGCGGTCGCGAAGCAGCAGTAAGAGCGGGCGAGCTTTGCCTGGAAAATGACATTTTCTGCAAAATTGTCTCGCTGCCGGAAAAAATGGATCCTGATGAATATTTGATTCACAATGGCAGGGAAGCATTCGACAAACTTGTCCTGACAGGAGTTAATCCGGTTGAATTTAAAGCGTATTTATTCACCCTGAAAAATGACATTTCTACGCCGGAGAATAAATCGAAATTTATTAAGAATGCCCTTGAAACTATAGCCAAAGTCAAAGACCAGGTTTTCAGGCATGAGATGATAAAATTTATTTCACAGAAGCTGGAAATAGACGAATCCCTGATAATTTCTGAACTTAGAAAAGTTTCTTTCAAGAAAAAAATTGGCTTCCAGGATAAAAGCGCGAATCCAACAGCAGTTGTCAGCACTATAAGAAGCCTTGAAGAAGAAATCATATGCCTTTGCGTACAGAATCCCGAACTAATAAAAATGGTAAATTTGGAAATTTTTAACGACGAAAGATGCTCTCATATTTTCCCTTTGTTAAACCAGTTAAACAAAGGAGTACCTTTTGCAGCCCTAGCAGATACGCTTGATGAAGACGCCGCAAAATGGTTTATGCAGTTGGCTTTTGAAACAGGAAAACATAATTCCCCCAAACAGCAAATGGAAACATTGCTGAGGGACATAAACGCCCAGCAAAATGAAAAAAGAAGAAAAGAGCTTGAAAAAGAAGTTATTCCTATGTTGGATGGCAAAATTAAATCTGACCCTGTAAAAATAGAAGAATGGACTAAATTAGGAACTATATTGAAAGGCTCAGGAGGACACTTAACAAAATGAATAAAGATATTTTTAAAGGATTGCTACAGCATGCAAAAGAAAATGAATACATAACCTACGATGAGATAAACCGCGCTATGCCTGAGGACACTATATCTCCGGAACAGCTTGATAAATTTTTCGGCACGCTGGAGGATATGGGAATTCCCGTTATAGACAAAGCTGAAACTGAAACAAACATTAAACCCCATCAACTGGAACGCGCAGAACCGCATCATACTTACTCTTACGGAAATGAAGAAGAACTGACTAACCCGGTCAGGCTATATTTATCAGAGATGGGCAAGGAACCGCTCCTCAAACGCGAAGAAGAAGTAAATCTCGCAAGAAGCATAAGAGAAAATGAAAAAAAGTTAAAACTTATAGTATTGGGCTCTCCAATCACACTAAAAGAAATTCGCAATTGGGAATTGTTGCTTGACCAGAAGGAAATGACTACCAAGGAACTTATGCCCAGAGGACGGAAATCTTCAGCACAACTAAGCCGTATGCGCCAGAAAATGAGAGCCACCGTAAAATATATCAATAATACTGATAGAAAAGTGAAAAAACTTGAGAAAAAAGCAAAAAAACACAAAAACCAGACCGCTCTCTACAATCGCATAGCCCAGGAAAGACAGAACATAATTGACAAAATTATAGGGCTCAACCTCAACCAGGACAAAATAAAACGTTTGATCAATAAGATAAAAACTTTTGCCAGCCATGCTAAACAGTGGGAAGGCGAAATTAAAAAATATGAGAAAAGATTTAAAATGTCTTATGTAGACTTATTCAGGCTCTATAGAAGGTGCGAGGCGAAAAGGATTACCCCCACAGCTTTCAGGCATGCCACAGGGTATACATTTACGGGCATCGAATCCAGCATAATCAATCTAAAAAATATCGTCAAGAAAACTAACAGGTCAGGCACATCTCTACCCGTAACCCATAACCAGCTTTTTGACACTTATATAAAAATTAAAGAACTTGAACGGCTTATCCTTGAAGACAAACTCAAACTAATTAAAGCAAATCTGAGGCTTGTAGTTTCCGTAGCAAAAAAATATGCAACTTCAAGCGGCCTGGACCTGACAGATCTTATTCAGGAAGGCAGCCTGGGATTAATGAAAGCCATCGAAAAATTTGAATACAAACGCGGCTTCAAATTTTCTACATATGCAACCTGGTGGATCAGGCAGTCAATCAACAGGGCTATTGCTGACCAGTCCAGGACTATAAGAATACCGGTCCATATGAAAGAACTTATTTCCAAGATGCTAAAAATGTCAAAAAGGTACCGCCAGACCATCGGCAGGGATCCGACAATTGAAGAATATTCAAAAACTCTTAGAGTTTCCATAACTAAAATCAAACATATTTTAAGAATGGTTCAAGAACCTATTTCCCTTGATACACCCCTTGACGAAGATGAGGAATCCTCGTTAAAAGATTTTATTGAAGACAAAAGAGGGTCCAATCCGGTGAAAAGTATTTTCCAGGAAATGCGCAGGGAAGAAATTAAAAAGGTTCTTGCAAACCTTTCCGAAAGGGAAGAAAAAATACTTACATTGCGCCATGGGCTGGATGGCGGTTATCCCAGGACCCTTGAAGAAGTCGGCGAAATTTTCGGTGTAACCAGAGAGCGCGTACGCCAAATAGAAGCAAAAGCCATCAGGAAACTCCGCCACTCATCAAGAAGCAAGACGTTAAAGGAATATATAGAATGATGGATTGTTTTTTTTAAAATAAAT